>JAIRYF010000045.1 GCA_031267895.1 Candidatus Methanoplasma glyptotermitis | reverse complement strand
AGGATATTCCGGATCCGGATCCTCATCATCAGCGATATAAACTTGATAAAGAGGCGGCCTCTGGCCCTCTCCGGATCGCCTGTTCTCGATCTTCCCCCGCCGAGATCGTTCTTGTACATATCGAACGCCTTCTCCACCCAGTCCCTTACGTCATATGAAGACATCATCTCCTCCCGCGACGTTCCTTCGGATGCCAGCATGATGAACATGCCCGCACGGTTGTCCGCGAATGCGAACGAGTTCTGTCTGCGCAGTATGTGCATGTACCCTTCATCATCAGAGGAGGCTGGCCTAACAATATCGGGAAGACAATGAAGGCATCGCAGCTGGCCAACAGGTCGTATGTGAATGCAATAATCAATGACGCATCAACGCTTGACGGTATGAATTGCAATAGGAATAAAATCGAGATGCTGCTGAAATCTCTCGCAAGAAACGAGAGCACTCTGGTATCAATTTCCGGGATAGCATCCGACATGAAGGAGAACAATGACGATGATGAATACCTAACCGATGGTTTAGACTCCGGCGGTTCTCAAGACAGAAAAGAAGGTCCCTCCCAGAAGGTCATAAGATATTATCTGGATATTTTTGACAGATTGTTTATGGTCAGCAATCAGCCTGCGTTCGATCCCAATCCAAGGTCCAGGATGCGTGTGGGAAAGGCACCGAAAAGGCATTTGGCCGATCCATCCATCGCCGTGACGGCTATGGGCCTCACGCGGGAAAAACTTATCAAAGATCTCAATACGTTGGGATTTTTGTTCGAATCCATGTGCGAAAGAGATCTGGACATATATGCATCTGCTTCGTATGGGAGATTGTATCATTACCGCGACGGCAGAGGCAATGAGCTGGATGCCGTTGTCGAGATGCCGGACGGAAGATGGGGTGCGTTCGAGATCAGACTCGGAACAAATCAGATAGATGAAGCAGCGAAGAATCTTGTAAAGATCGACAGGATATTCCGCAGCGAAGGATCGGGCCGGAATTCCTCTGTATCATATGCGGAATGGCCGCAGCGGCATACATCCGTCCGGAGGACGGAGTATACGTGGTCCCGATAACCTCCCTGAGGGACTGAATGGGAGTTTACCGTTGTGCCGTCTGTGTGACGCTGGAACGGGATATCATATTATTTTGGTTTTTTTTTGGATGTCTGCCTAATGTTTAAGCGTAATTGGCCGTAAGACAACCTTTGCAATATCTGCTCAGGTGTGTGTCAGGTACAAATCTCAGCAGTCAAAGTTCATGTTATATTTGCCTATAAACAAGCAAAAAATACAACATTCATTTTTTATGCTTAAGTCTAAGCATATTTATATCAAAAATGACATGCTCATATCATGGAACCCATTGCGAGACCGCTCTACATCAATAGACTCATGTCTTTTAAGGACACTCCCTTCATAAAGATGATAACAGGTGTCAGAAGGTGCGGTAAATCCACACTGCTGGATCTCCTCGAAAAAGAATTCATTTCATCAGGTATACCAAAAGAGAAAATAATCCGAGTCAACCTCGATTCGATGGAGTGGAAGGCTTCAGTCGAAAACTGGAAAGAACTCTACAGCTGCGTGAGAGACCTCCTGGGAAATGGAAAGAATTATGTCATGATCGATGAGATTCAGAACGTACCAGGATGGGAGGAAGCTGCCATAAGCATGTTCACTGACATGGATGCGGATCTTTACATAACGGGTTCCAACGCGGTCATGCTCTCCCCGGACCTGGGTTCCAAACTTGTCGGGAGGTATGTGGAGATCGAAGTTCTGCCGCTATCGTTCTCCGAATATCTCACATTCATCGGATCTGATCAGGATCCAGACAGAATATTCACGGAATACGTGAGACACGGAGGATTTCCGGCGGCGGCATTGATGCACGACCGCCCGCAGCTTCTGGAGACGGTGATAGACGGTATATTCCATACCATAGTGGATTTCGACATCGCAGGCAGGAATGCGATCGGAGACAGAGCACTTATCAGCAGCCTCGCAGCCTTTCTGATAGGCAATGTTGGCAACACGGTTTCGGCAAAGAGCATATCCGATTACCTAAGCAGCAACGGCAGGAAAGTGAACCATACCACCATCGACAACTATCTGCTGACGATGGAGAGGTCATTCCTGTTTTACAAGGTTAAAAGATATGATATTCAGAGTAGGAATATACTTAAAACCTTGGACAAATACTACGTCGTCGACACGGGAATCAGAAGCCTCATATCCGCCTCCCAAGATCAGGATTACGGGAGGGTGTTGGAGAATGTGGTGTACCTTGAACTCTTGCGCAGAGGATACAAAGTTTCCATCGGCAAAATAGGGACAGAGGAGGTAGACTTCATCGCTGCGAAGGGTTCGGCGACGGAGTATTATCAGGTAACATACTCGATGTCAGATGAGGGAACGCGCAAGCGGGAACTGACACCGCTGCGAAAGATCAAAGATAGTCATAGAAAATTGATTATATCTGCCGACCGAAATGCGATATCCGACTACGGCGGCATACTGAACCTGAATATTGTGGACTGGCTTTTATGGACCGCACCGTGATTTATGCTTGGAAGGAACACAATAAGTGGGGTCAGTTCTTGGACCCAGGTTTCAAAATCGGGCCAAACATTCCAAAGATGCACGGAGCAATGCAAAAGGAGAGGGACATACCCCCGTCAAGGAACATCTGCGGCATCTGCCGTTACCGGTTCGGTCTCTCGGTGCGCATATGAGCAAGACAAATACATAATCCTCACACCCGTACGGCAGGTTTCCAGTCCGCCGATAACACACATGACGGCGGAGAGACTGTGCAGATCCCCGACTACCAGAGTCTGCCGTCATGCCAAGCCACGGTGTGAAAATATGACGGCTCATTTATCTATTCGAATAGTGTTTAGGAGAAATATCGAAGTGATCTCGGATGAAGGTAGTAGCTTTCAATTGCAGCCCCAGAAGGGACGGTAACACCTGCCACATGATCAAAGATGTGCTGAGAATACTGGAATCAGGGGGCATAGAGACGGAGATGGTACAGGTCGGAGGACATGATCTCCATGGTTGCAGGGCATGCGGCTCATGCGCGAGAACGAAGGACATGCGCTGCATAATGGACGATGATATGCTGAATACATGCGTCCAGAAGATTGTCGCTGCCGACGGAGTTATTATAGGGTCCCCCACGTACTTCTCGGATGTGACATCTGAGACCAAGGCCCTGATCGACCGTGCGGGATACGTGATCAGGATGAATGGAATACCCACAAAAAGGAAAGTGGGTGCCGCGATAGTCGCTGTCAGACGCGCGGGAGCGGTTCATACGTTCAACACAATTAACCAATTTTTTACGATCAATGAGATGATAGTGGTGGGTTCCTCGTACTGGAACCTAAGTGTCGCATGGAAAGAAGGCGACTACGAAAAGGATGCGGAAGGAGTCAGGACCATGAAAGACCTCGGAGAAAACATGGCATGGCTTCTCGAAAAGATCGGAGGGAAATCTAATTGTCCGCCGTGAAGAAGAAGATACTGATAGTTGTTATGGACGGCCTCGGAGACAGAGGATGCAGGGAACTGAACGGACTGACGCCGCTGCAGGCAACCGAAACCCCCAATTTGGATTGGTTCACGAAGAACGGCATAGCCGGGACATGCGACACCGTGGACATCGGCATACGCCCCGGAAGCGACACATCGCACTTATCCATACTTGGATACGATCCGTTGGAAGTATATACGGGAAGGGGACCCTTTGAGGCTGCCGGAATCGGATTGATAGGCAGACCCGGAGATGTGGCTCTCAGATGCAATTTCTCGACATGCGACGGGAACATGAATATAATCGACCGCCGCGCCGGCAGGATAAACAAGCCGGACACAACCGAACTTATAAAATCGCTTGCCGGGATGAAGATAAACGGTGTGGAAACGGTGATAAAAGAGAGTACCGAACACAGGGCCGCACTGGTACTGAGGGGTCCCGGGCTGAGTCCCGATATTACTGATGTGGACTCACACGGAGAGGGACCCATCAACTGGTCCAAGGGCAGGACCGAGGATGCAGGGTTTACTGCAGATGTGGTTAATAAGTTCGTTAAAGAGACTTACGAGAGGCTGAGAGATCACCCGGTTAACATAAGAAGAATCGCAGAAGGCCTGCCGCCGGCAAATATAATCGTGCCGAGAGGAGCGGGTTCTTTTCCCAATATCATGCAATTCCCTGAGAAATACGGCATAAAGGCAGCATGCGTCGCAGGAGTGGGGATGATAAAGGGCATATGCGGAGTGTGCGGGCTTGACGTGATCGATCTGCCTCCGGACTGCACGGGAGGATGCAGTTCGAACTTCGTTTCCAAAGCAAAGGCTGCAATGAATGCGCTGAAAACATACGACTTCGTACTGATGAACGCAAAAGCTCCGGACGTATGCGGTCACGATATGGACCCGATTCTGAAATGCGGAGTCATAAAGCGTCTGGATGAGATGGCAGGGTACTTCAAAGACAACTTCAGAGAAGATCTTGTAATTGTTTTCACCGCAGATCACAGCACTCCGTGCTCTCTCGGAGACCATAGCGGAGATCCCGTTCCGATAACCGTGTATGCCCCGGGCAATGTCGCCGATGATGCGGTCACATTCAGCGAATCGGGCTGTTCCCACGGCCGTATCGGCCGTATAAGAGGGAAGTACATAGTTCCGATGTGCATGGATATTGCGGACCGCGCGGAAAAGTTCGGCGCATGATCAGCAGATCGAAAGGAAAACCGCAACAGACCCTCCGTAGGTTGCCGTAAACTCCTTTGCCGAAGACGAGACAGCGTCGCCGTGCAGTCTTCCTATTGTCACGCTGCTTCCGTTATATTCGATCTCCATACAGTATGAGTACGGCCTCTGCATCAGAGAATTCATGATATTTTCTATGTAATCGAATACGGTATTATCGCCGGTAAGAATGCCGAATGCAACCATGTCCGGCATGCTCACAAGTTTTGAATCATCAGTTTCCAGAAAATCTCTGATTCTGAGCTTAGCTGAGAAAATACTGTCGGATACAGACGAGGCATCTTCATTCTGAATATCTTCGCCGCCGAATGCGAACAGTGCGGAAACCGCAAGCCCCATGACGACTATGAACATCATAGCATCGACCATCGCCGTTATTCCTTTCCTGTTTTTCAGACGCATACTGCCAGCTCCACCACTGCAGGGATTGTCCTGCCGTCTGATGATATCAAATTCAGAAGGAATCTCTCGTTTATGACATTGTCTTTCATTTCCCCTGTCGTGATCGATATCTTTTCGAATCCCAGATCCCCGGGTACTTCGCAGCTGAAATAAACTCCTTTATATCCGTGTCTCTCCATCTCCGATACGAGATCCGATTCGATATCGCCCGTGATCTTTCCGTCCGAGAGAGTAAGACCGCGGAATATCCTATGGTCCACATTCATTTCCGGCTCTTTACTGTCGTCCAGAAGATCAATCGCTATAAGCCCCATGTAAGCCGTCAGAGACAGTGTCACGATCATTGCGGCCATTATGGCTTCAGTGAATCCAAGTCCGCCCTTTCTGTTGAATTTCATGTTATTCGTCAGCGGGGCTGCGTCTTAATAAGGGAATTTCTACAGTTAGCTTACTCCGCGCAGATAGTGGCCGTAGTTGATGGACCCGCACATTTCGGTGATTTTTCCCTTCATGCCTAGATCTCTGTTCCGGTACGCATCGGCGACGGTTTTTGCCAGGGAAACGGGTCTTTTTCTGAGATCTATTCCCGCGGAATCTATTCCCATCGAACCCAACTCTCCGAGATAAGGGAGGAGAAACAGATCTGAGGAGTTCAGAATGTGGGCGAGACCGAAATTATCTCTGTAGATTGGGAAATCATGTCCGAACTCATCCCTTAGCGTCCCCGCGGAAAGCCCTGGGTCCCGCGTGCACATCAGTTCTGTTCTTCCGAAGACCATCGCTTCCAATCTTCCTTCGTAATGTCCGGCGATGTATTCTATCTCGCCCTTCGAGAGTTCGGCTGACAGAGCCGTCTGGTACATTGCGGAAGGAAAATCCGAATTGAACATATTCATGTGATAGCTTCCATAGATTTTCCTGCCTCGGCAGAGATGTATCTGGTCAGGCGTGTTGACCACAGCCCCGCAATCCGGTATGTCAGATGTCAGCGGCATGAATCTCGGAAGGTTCACCGCAAACTCCACACTGTTGTCTGCACAGATCTTTTCCGCTGCCTCGGTGCTGCTGTTCATATCAAAGCAGATTCTGTCCGCTCGTCCGATAACCGCCTCAAGTATCTTGAGCGAACCGACATAGAAGGACAGTTCCGGGTCCTTCGGCCGTCTCGCAACCGTTTTGATGTCGCGTAAATACGGGATGCGTTCCCCTCTTCCGGTAAGGACAGGGGCTTTTCCCACCAAGTTCTTTATTTCATCAATACGCGGGTCGTATGTTCTGTATATGTCGTATCTGCCGTCTTCTATTCCGAAGGGAACGGTTGCTTTGCCGAGGGAACTGATCTTGAATCCTCCGGTCTTTTCCTTCCCTCTGAATACAGATATACCGTCCCTGATATTCACTTGTTCATTCAGATCGGACAGACTGAATTTTCTGTCGATGATGGAAACAGACCCAAGGAAAAACCCTCTGTTATCGGCGTATCCGGGCTGGACAAGGCTTGAGACCCCCGGGAGGTAGCCTTCGCAGAACCCGCGGTTGAATACAGTCTTCAGAAGGTCTGCGGTATCTCTGATCTCCTCCTCGGGACACCCGCGGTTGGCCATAGAATAGACCTTAGAGGCAAGATATGCGTATGCGTGGCTTCTCATTCTGCCTTCTATCTTAGCCGCGGAGACTCCTATCGACTTCAGTCTCTCCAGCCAATACACGCCGTACATATCCGCATTGCTCAGAAAGAAGCCCTCCTCTCCGTCGAACACATATGATTTTCTGCACGGCTGGGCGCACCGTCCTCTGTTTCCGCTTCTCCCCCCGGCAATACTTGAAAACAGACATCCGCCGGATATGCAGTAACACATTGCACCCTGGACGAAGACCTCAGTTTCTATTTTAGACTCTTTGATCGCAGACGAAAGCTCCTCAAAAGTCAGTTCTCTTGCCAGAACCGCTCGGGTAATTCCATTCTCGAAGCACCAGTCGAGCCCCGCGGCGGAGTGAATTCCCATCTGCGTCGATGCATGTTTGTTTATGCTCAGTCCTTCGATCTGCCTCAGAAGGCCCAGGTCCTGTGTCAGAACGGCATCCGCCCCGATGTCGTCAAGGAATCGGACATAAGACAAAGCATCATTCATTTCACTGTCTTTTATCAGTGTATTGACTGTAACGTACACTTTCACATTGCGGTCGTGGGCATAGTTCACCGCACCCTCGATCTCGGCATCTGAGAAGTTATCCGAGAATGCTCTGGCACCGAATGTTTTTCCTCCCAAGTAGACTGCATCGCATCCTCCTTTGATTGAGGCCGCCAGCCCTTCCGGCGAACCTGCGGGCGAGAGTATCTCCATGTCGCTCTCTATTGCCTCAACATTTAATAACCTCTCACAGAGAACTTGGGATATTGCGCAGCGATGCCATATCTTTTCGAAAGATGCCCCGGGAAAGAGAAGAAGAACGACCGATTTCACGCCGTTCTTGTATTCGGAAACAGTCAGATGTTTGTAATTTCAGAAATACCTCGGTTCAACGGATATCATATGGTCAGTCTGCTTTGTGAACATTGTCTAGAAATGAGGTTCTGTAAGGATTTGAGCGGAAGAGATTTCACATGATCTTCACAAAATAGAGAATATTTGACATCCGCACAGGCCCTTTGGGCCGTGCCAACGGTATAACTTTCGAAAAATACGCCGGACCAGCCGGATGGTCCTCTTCTCCTTTGAATTCGGGGACAGCTCATGCCCCCCCCCCAGGAAGATACTCTCTGATACTTACTCCGGGAGATCAAATGTCCAAATGTCCGTGTCTGAAGAAAAATCACAGTAGTGAAATTATTCATGTGTGATACACCCTACCAACACGTTTGACAGTCTGTATCATTCTGTTCGATCCTTCTGGGAAACCGTTGCTCATTCTGTAATAATACTGCTCCAATACTCATAGAATTGTCTTGGTACGATTCTTCCCGATATTTCATTGGTATTTCCCTGAACATCTTCATTTTCGGATTCGTAAACGCTTTCTTCCGAAAGTGCTTTCCGCAGAAACGGACTCATGTACACATATTCGCTGTTGCCCTCAGGTATTCCGACAACAGTATTGTAATGAAGTATTTCTGCCGAAATATGCACAGTTCAGCATGTATTATATATGAGTGTGCTTTCGCGTTGGTACATCTACGGTAATAAAGAGGAAACTCATGAATATAGAATCTACGAAAAGAATCATTTCTTCCGTCATAACATCCGTCCGCCCACATGGGGGGGGGGGAATTATAATTTCCCCGGCCGTCTGAATATAATCGTATTATTTGCTGCTGCTCTGTTTCTCGCAGCAGCATTCTTTGTAACATACTCAGAACCGAATGAGTCGGATGCCGCCACGGCCTTTACCATTGGCGGCGTCAAATACAACGCGACCTCCGGTTTGGAAGTTTCCGCAGTTGGATACGACTCGAGTGTGTCCGCCAACCTGGAGATACCGTCAACCGTGAATGACGGTGGTCCGGATGGCGGAACAGATTACAGCGTGACGTCCATCGGCGACGGTGCATTCCGAGACTGCACCAACCTTGAAACGGTGACAATAAATGGCAACGTGGGAACCATCGGCTACATTGCATTCTACGAATGCACCAACCTTGAAACGGTGACAATACAGGGTAACGTGGGAACCATTGGCAATGAGGCGTTCATGTATTGCGAAAGCCTGAAAGATGTGACAATACAGGGTAACGTGACATCCGTCGGCAGCTATGCATTCGGTGCGTGCACCGGTCTGATATCTGTGACAATACAGGGTAACGTGGAAACCATTGGCTACGGTGCATTCTCTAGCTGCACCAGCCTCGGAGATACTATGGTACAGGAGATACTCGACGGTGTGGTATCCATCGGCGGCGGTGCATTCTCTAGCTGCACCGGTCTGACATCCCTCGTCATACCCGACAGTGTGGAAACCATCGGCACCTATGCATTCGCTGGATGCAAAGGCCTGACCTCCATTGTCATACCAGACAGTGTGGAAACCATCGGCGACAGTGCATTCGCCTTTTGCGAAAGCCTTAAAACTGTGACAATACCGAACAGCGTGAATACCATCGACGACTATGCATTCTGGGCTTGCACCAACCTGAAAACCGTGATAATAGAGGGTGATGTGGAAACCATCGGCGACAGTGCATTCGGTGCGTGCACCGGTCTGACATCCATTGAGATACCGAACAGCGTGAATACCATCGACGACTGGGCATTCGAAGGCTGCACCAACCTGAAAACCGTGATAATAGAGGGTAATGTGGGAACCATCGGCGAGGGTGCATTCTACGATTGCATCAATCTGGAATCCGTGACGATAGAGGGTGACGTGGGAACCATAGAAAGAGGTGCGTTCTACAGCTGCACCAGCCTGACCTCTATAGTCATACCAGACAATGTAACAACCATGAGCAGCTATGGCGTATATGCATTCACTGATTGCGAAAGTCTGGCATCCGTAACCGTAACAGGTGGACTTGTCGGTGAGGAGAAAACACTCTTAACGGACGGAATAATAGACAAATATTTCAAAAACGGAACGGACTGGAAACTGCCGGGAATGTCCTCATACGATCCTACTCCGATAAAATCTCTGACCTTAAGAGGTATCAGTTCCCTGGATTACGATCCCAATAACGAAGACGGAAAAGGAGGAATAGC
>JAIRYF010000057.1 GCA_031267895.1 Candidatus Methanoplasma glyptotermitis | reverse complement strand
TTTGTTCGGAATACGTTACAAAGAATGCTGCTGCCAGAAACAGAGCGGCAGCAAATAATACAGTTACATTCAGACGGCTGGGGAAATTATAATTTCCCCCCCCCCCCTGTATGGGCGGGCGGATGTTTTGACGGAGGAAACGGTTCCTCTCAGAGGTTTGATATTCATGATGTTTTGCTCCTTGTCGTTTCGGTTTCATAACAGGTGTACGGAATGTATCTGCACACCCAAATATATAGCTAACGTACACTTTTACAAACAATGTCTGACAGATACCCGCGAAATGTTCGTAATTACACCGCACACCCGGCCGCTTCCGTTGTCCCCGGCATCTCATACACTATCCTCTCGTGTCACATGCTGTGCCGCTGAATTGGGATCCCATCTCTTCTGTTTACGCATCTTAGGCAAAAATATCCGTTTTTTTGTTCACAGGAACATAACTGCTGTACATTGGTGTGCTGTGTGTTCCCATGATCTGTTCAATGCGCCTGAAAATTTTTACAAGGCACAAATGCCGTACGCTTTCCGTGTCTCCGTCACTCTCTGCACTGTTCTTCATCCGCGGCGGCCGGATTTGCCGGCCGGTGCTGTATGCTTCTGCCGGACCGCATCATGGCCACGGCAACGGAAACCGCAGATATTACCGCAAATATGGCAAACGCTTCGCTGAGGCCGGCCTCGAGCATTGACATGGCGGCTTCACTGACCAGTTCCACTCCCTCGCCCAAAAATATATGATACATATCGTCAGGGCTGAGTCCCGAGAGGACAAGCGGAAATGCAATCGCCAGACTGAACATGGACCCGGTGTTGCGGAGCATCATCCTCGAACCCGATGCACTGCCGCGGTGTTCGGGAGGGACCGCTGTCATGACAGAACTCGCATTCGGCGATGCGAACATCCCGCCGCCTACACCCATTACGACCATGAGCACGGCAACCTGCCACAGCGGGGTGCTGCCGTCGATGAACACCAATCCCGCCAGCGCGGCCGTGGTCAGAGCAAGTCCCGTTGCGGTGAACAGTCTGGGTCCGTAAGTGTCGGACAATTTTCCGGACAGGGGTCCGACGATCATCATGGGCAGGCCGCTCGGGATCAGCAGGAGGCCCGCAGTGAGAGCGTCTTTGCCGCACGGTCCCTGGAAATAAAAAATAAGCAGGAATGTCGCCGCCCCTATGCACAGTCCGTTCAGCAGGTTGTTGAAGTTCCCTACCGCGTAATTCCTTTCCCGGAAGAGGCGCAGGTCCATCATGGGATAAGCTGCGCGGAGTTCGACGAACACGAAAACCGCAAGACCGGCCGCTCCTACCGCAGACATGATGTAGATGGTTGCCGTCATGTTCGGATCGCCGAACGACATGTACGTGAATGCTGTCAGTACTCCAAACAGACCGATGAAAAATGCGGCTGTGCCGGTCCAGTCGAACTTCTGCACTTTGACTTCCCATTTGGGTTCCCTCAGGCGGTGTGCCGCCCACAGAGTGCCGAAAACACCTATCGGAACATTGATGAAGAACACCCATTCCCAGCCGAGGGGGGCCAATATGCCTCCGACCACGGGACCTATCACGAATCCGGCGGCGGCCGCGACTTGATTCACACCGAGACCGAAGCCCAATTTCTCTTTCCTGAAAGCGTCGGTTATCATCGCGGAACTGTTGGCAAGGAGCATCGCCCCTCCGATCGCCTGTACAACTCTGAAGCCCACCAAATCCCATCCGCCGAACCCCGGACCGGAGAAACCGCACAGCAGCGAACCCGCAGAGAACACCGCGAATCCGAGCACGTACATTTTCTTGCGCCCGAACATGTCCGACAGCCTCCCTAGGACGGACACCATTATCGTGGTCACCATGAGATACACAAGAAGCACCCAAAGCATGGTCATGAAATCCATGTGGAGCGATCCCATCATCTCCGGGAGAACAATCAGCAGTGCGGACCCCTGTATCGATGCAAGAAGCGCACCGACGGTGGTCACCGACAGCACTGTCATTGCATAACTGTGCTGCTCCCTGATCCTAAGTCTGACATCCGAAGCCTCGGAGGCTCTGCCGTCTTCTATCGTATCAACTTCCGGCAGTCCATCTGTGTTCCCTGTACATATATATGATGGATATTTTGCAGATGAACTGATAATCTGTCTGCGCTGTCGGCAGCCGCGGCGATACGTATATTCATATATGAATATTAAAGTTATATTTACTCGCATTATAAGGAATAATAGATATATCGTAATGCGATATACCCTTCATGGATGACGGACTGGAAGAAGCTCTCAGAGAACACCCCTGTTACAGCGAAGAGGCTCACAAGAAGTACGCAAGGATGCATCTTCCGGTCGCTCCGAGATGCAACATCCAATGTAATTACTGCAACCGAAAGTATGACTGCAGCAACGAGTCCAGGCCCGGAGTCACGAGCGAGGTTCTGTCCCCGGAGGAGGCTGTCGCGAAAACAAGGGCAGTGATGGAGAAGATACCGTATCTCAGGGTCGTAGGAATAGCGGGTCCGGGGGACCCCCTTGCGAACGAAGAGACATTCCGGACGCTGGAGTTGATGAAAAAAGAATTTCCGGAACTTACGCTGTGCGTATCCACCAATGGCTTGGCACTTCCCGGAAACGCACAGAGACTGTACGATCTGGGCGTGCGGTTCCTGACAGTTACCATGAATGCATCCGATCCATCCGTTGGAGAAAGGATATACAGCCGCGTTCAGTGGGACGGCCGAAGATACACCGGGAGAGAGGGTGCGGAGACACTGATGCGGAACCAGCTGGAAGGAATCAGAATATGCACAGAACTCGGGATAGCTGTAAAGATCAACATCGTAATGATTCCCGGGATCAACGACGTACATATCCCGGATGTCGTGAGGACGGTCAAGTCACTGGGTGCGTACATAGTGAACATACTTCCCCTTATACCTGTGGAAGGCACGGAGTTCAGCGGCAGAAGGGCCCCTACACCCAAGGAAAGAAAGAAACTTATGGATCTCTGCGAGATTGATGCCAGGATGATGCGCCACTGCAGACAGTGCAGAGCGGACGCGGTAGGTCTTCTCGGAGAAGACCGGTCATCTGAGTTCGTAAGACTCGGGTCCTGCCGGGCCGGATGCGGGCCGTCTTCGGAAATATCCGCTCCGTCCTTGGTAAAAGTGGACAGCGGCACGATCAGAGTCGCCGTTGCGACCTCCGACGGAAAAAGCATAGACAGCGGTTTCGGCAATACCTCGCGCTTTGATGTATATTCCGTCACGGACAGGAATGTTGTCTTAGAAAGAACAGTCGCCGTCGACGGGTCGAAACCTGTAGCGGGTGCTCTGCACAGAGGCCACATCGAAAGTATCGCAGATCTGATCTCCGACTGCGATGCGGTGGCAGTGAGAGAAATCGGACATCTTCCGTCCGAGATACTGGCGGGAAAGGGGAAGAGCGTATACATAAGGTCCGGAGAGATCGATGCCGATCTGATCCGCTCGTGCCACAGCGGATGACCGAATCCAACTCGGGACACTTCTGCCTTCTGCCAGTATCCCGTCCTGCACAGCACATCAAAATATTGCCTGCAGAATTCAGGTTGCAACAGTATCCAAACAAATAATAACAACGTTTTTCATGTCATTTTATGTTCAGAAATATGATTGCAAAAAAGTGCCAAGAGTGGTATGAATCACCTAGTTGCACTGTGGCAAACATAATTGAGAACATCAAGCACATTGGAAAAATGAGAGATGTGCAGATTGAAGCAATAAAAATTTATATGTTCTTGAAAATTGAATGTGATAACAAGCCTCTGCACCAGTTGTTTTCAGAGGGGAAATTCAATACCATCAATATCGATGAACTAGAATTAAAGCAGACAATCAGAGATTATTTCAAAGAACATGTTGATGCGGTTTCCTTTCTTGAATATATGACAATAATAACAAAAGAATTCGATGAAAAAAATCAAAAAACTATTGAATTGTTGAAAAATCATCCAGAAAAATTTAATTGTTCAGAAATTTTTAAAGAATTATTTTACAATGTCAAATATAGTGATTATATTTTTAGTCTTCCAATGGGTGCTGGTAAAACATATCTTATGGCCGCATTGATGTATCTTGATCTTTATTTCTCATCATTTGAGCCCGATAATAAACGATTTGCACATAATTTCATTGTTTTGGCCCCATCCGGGACAAAATCATCCGTTATCCCTAGTTTAAAAAGTATAAAATCATTTGATCCAGAATGGATATTTGACAAAATTGTAGCAGATAGGTTGAGACATGAAATAAAATTTGAAGTTTTAGATATGCCAAAAACTCAAAGCAAATCAACGAGAACAAAAAATCCCAATGTTCAGAAAATTGCATTGAATATGAATGGTAGAAATGTAAGGGGATTGGTCTTAGTCACAAATGCAGAAAAGGTTATATTGGACCATACCAAATTGGATGAGAAGCAAAATCATATTATCGAGTTGGATGAGGATCAAGAAGACAGGCTAGCGAACGAATTAAGGAACAGAATTGGCAGAATTCCTAACCTTGCAATCATGATTGATGAAGTTCACCATGCATCTCGTGACTCAATAAAATTGCGCATGGTTGTAACGAATTGGGCTAAAAACGATACCATTAATTGTGTAATGGGATTTACAGGAACGCCCTATTTGGAAAAAGCAGAGAAGATTAATTTACCGGACAAAAGTAAAATCTCCAGTTCTGAAATAACAAATGTCGTGTATTATTATCCGCTCATTAATGGAATAGGAAATTTCCTTAAGAAGCCACTTATTGTGAAGTATGAGAATCGTGAGAAATATTCAGAAATAATTGATAATGGACTCAGATCATTCTTTGAGACATATAAAGAGAAAAAGTACACGGATGGCACTTGGTCAAAAATAGCAATATATTGTACAACTGTTGAAAAGTTGGAGGAGATAGTACATCCTCTTGTCGTTCAAATTGCGGAAGAATACGGATTTAACCCGACAGAAACTGTTCTTAAATTCCATGGGGGGGGGGGGAACAACGGAAATATGATCTCCCCAAGGAGAACGAATATCAGTTTGGCATATTGGATAGGTCCATATCGAAAATACGTGTAATCCTTCTTGTAGGAATTGGAAGGGAAGGGTGGGACTGCAAAAGTTTGACTGGTGTTATACTTTCACAAGAAAATGACTGTCCAAAAAATATGGTTCTTCAGACATGTTGCAGGTGTTTAAGGCAAGTTACGCGTAATGAAGTCGAATCTGCACGGGTTTATTTGAATGCCGACAATGCTAAATTACTAGATGAACAGTTAAAGAATGAGCATCGTGTTACATTATCTGAATTCCAAACTGGAAAGGAAAAACATCCAGGAAAGATTTCAGTATATGACAGAAGAAAACATTTGAAATTAGAATCACTCAACTATTATCAACTTGAGGTGGAAATGAACACGATTGTTGATGAGAGTCTGTTAAATATTGTGGGGGTACTCAATAACATATGTTTGCAAATCTTCGAACCGCAATACCATGTAACTTACATTGACATAGTTGATGGCATCGTAAGGGATGATGAAGAAATTCTCTGTCAACGAGGCAATATTGCTATATTTAATCAGTGGCTCTATTCCATCGAAAAAGAAAGCTTTGGATTTATCAAAAAAGAGCAATTAAATGTATATAGAATTCCACTTCTACAGATATTTGAAAAAATAACCATTTACGAAGACGGAATAACATACTTCAACAGAAATTTGAATATATTCGAGATCGGCTCACAGATACGTAAATCATTCTGCCCCTACCGTAGGTTCGAAGTGAAACATGAGCTTATTGGCGAAAAAGCAGAATTACTGAATGTTGGCAATTTTGAATCTGAAAAATATGTTTCAGATATAAACAAATATTGTCCGGATGAAACTCGAGTACAAAGCATAATAAATGCCGATTTAGGAAACATAATGATTGATGAAAATACAAAATTACTTCTTAAAGCTGCATAGGAGATGGACAACGAAGTAATAGTACAGGAACTCAAAAGAAAATCATACTTAGACATTCATTCAATGGATGATCGTAGCTACCATTATATCCCATATAAGATGGACAGCAAATTTGAGATTGAATTCTATAAAAAATTACTGACCTTGTCCAAAATACAGGATTTAGGACTAGAGGTATACTACAATGGTGATCGTGGTTTGACCGATTTTCATATAAGATGCTACAAGATTAGAGACAAATCATGGATTTATCTTGGAAAATATACACCCGATTTCCTGATTATACACAGGACGAACAATATTATTGACAAGATGCTTCTGATAGAGACAAAGGGGGGAATCTATTCATCAGAGCCAATATTCCGTGCTAAGAAGGAATTTATCGAGAGAGAATTCATAAAACGCAATAATGAAAAATACGGATATCGCAGATTCGATTATCTATATGTCGAAGATACAATGGATGATACAAATAGAAATAACATGGTTGTCAAATTAATTGATGACTTCTTTACAGAGTGTGATTGAATGGTAATAAAATATGTTCCTTATTTTCCAGATCCAATAGAAGGACAAGCAATACTTCAGAATTTTAATAGAACACTCAAATATAAGGAATCTGGAGACATCCGTAAGAATCTGGTTAGAGGAATGCCACTCTATGAGGTGGAGAATATAGAGTCAGTAGGTAGATCAGACAGTGGAAACATGGTTATTCGCGGTGAATGTGTTTCAACATGCGCATATTTGAAAAACAAAGGTATTGAGGTTGATTTAGTATATATAGATCCACCATTTGCATCGGGGGCAGATTATGCAAAAACAATCTATGTTCGTAGAAATCCCAGAGTTGCAGAAGTCATTTCAAAAGTAAAGCAAGAGCTCGATGATGATGAAATTAAAAGCTTTGAAGAAAAAATGTATGGTGATGTTTGGGATAAAGAAAAATATCTCAATTGGATGTATGAAAATTTAATCGCAATTCGTTCGATAATGGGTGAAACTGCATCTATATATGTTCACATAGATTGGCATATTGGACATTATGTTAAAATTTTGATGGATGAAATATTTGGTGAAAGTAATTTTATCAATGAAATTATTTGGCATTATCAGTCGGGAGGTCGTCCCGAGGACAATTATGCAAAAAAACACGATACAATTTACTGGTATTCGAAGAGTAGTAAATATACATTTAACTCCAAAGATGTTGGCGAGTTGAGAGGAGATAGAAAACGTAACAATATGAAACGCTCCATTGATGAAAATGGAAAATCATATTATTCGATAATGTCGAATGGGAAGGAATATCGTTACCATGACGATGAAAAAATTACCCCAGATGATGTTTGGGACATCAGCCACCTTCAACAACAAGATCCTGAACGGGTAGGCTATGTCACTCAAAAACCTGAAAAGTTACTTGAACGAATAATATGCGGTTCTTCTAACCGGGGTGACATTATAGCAGACTTTTTCGGAGGAAGTGGTGCAACTGCATCTGTCGCAAGCAAAAACAATCGTCACTTTATTCATTGTGATGTTGGAATGAATTCCATTCAAATAACACGCGATCGTCTAATTGAAATCGAAGCAAATTTCAATATTTATGAAATAAAAGATGGCGTTAACTTATATCGCAATCCTATTCAAACGATGGATAAAATTAAATCTCTGATCCCTGGGCTAATCAATGAAGATTCTGTCAATGAATTTTGGGAGGGATATTTCATTGATACCAAACTAGGTAAAGTACCGATATATGTGCCAAATTTGATGGATAGTAGCTCTCGTATATTGGACGAGGTTCTTATGAGCCGCATTCTCCATTATGCCATTCCTGAGTTGGAATTTGATGTGAAAAAAGTAGTTGTGTATTACATAGATATTACAAATAAAGAAGAAATTGAGAAGTTTATCAAAAACGACGAATCAAACATAATAGAGATTGAACTCAGGGATTTGAAAGATATCTTGGATGATGTAACGATTGACGATTATGTTGAATATTTAATTGAGGTTGACAAAAAGAAATTAATTCCAGACTATTTGATATCAATTAATATCTTTAACAGTGACAGGGTTCAAAAAAAGATTGATTCTTTCAATTTAAGATCATCACAAAACAACAAGAAAAATGATTTTAAACCTATTGTTTTAAGTGAATCTGGATTGGAAATGATTGAGATGATAAGTTTAGATTGTACGTCTTTGGATGGAATATGGCACAGCGATTCTGAAATAAAGATTGACAATATAGGTTATACTACATTTAATGGGAAGGCAACAAAAAAATTCTGGGATGGAAAGATTACCTCAGAGATTAGACCATTACGCATGAAAATCCGCAACATTTGTGGCGATGAATCGATCATAAGGCTCGAATGATTACGGAACTTTTGGTTTCACCCTGGAATCTCCTAAATCAATACAAATAGTTTTCAGATCGCATGCTGTGCATCTGCGTTTTTCATAAACGTTACCACACCAATGACTCATAACGTTACGTGTGTTTTTCATCTCATCAAGAACACATGATTCAATATTGCGAACCACGCTGTCGAACTGTTCTAAAGAATCAATCATGCCATCTTTATTATATGGTATTATTCGAATAGATCTGGCTTCCTTGAATGGATCAGATATCTGATATCTATGTTCTTTATCTCCATTTTCCAAAATGGAGATGTCGTCAGAGTTTGGGATAATATCGGTGTTGTTATCTTTTATTTCAGAAAGAAGAACTTTACAATCATCTGCAGAGGGGCATAATTCATTGAGATACAGAAGAATTCCGGCTACAATGGGGCACTTTACATTTTCGGAACGTAATTGTTCTTCTCGTAACCACATGTATGTGTGCAATTGCCACTCGTGATGCTTCCAAATCTCAGAATTATTTGCTGGGCGTCTCATTCCTTTATAATCGATAATGATTTCGAACTCCTCATTACGAGAAATTAATTCCCTGATTTCTGAGTAAGAATACAAATATTTTACAAGATGATTTCCCAATGTTATTTCATTTACATTCACTAAACTGACTACGTCTGCGATTCCTGTAACTGAGTAGTATTCTGCTCTGCTTACTCCATTTTGGTAATTGGGCATATCGCGCATGCCTTCTAATTTAACTTCGTTTTCATCAATTAAGGGGAAGAGATATTTTCCCCACATGTTGATGGCGTAGAACGCACGATCATTTGCTAACAGATGATGAGGGTGATTGTTATCTGGACAACTGCCCTTTCTGTCGGGATTGCAATCACAAAACAAATTTGAATAAGGTTTTAGTCCCTTGAATGATAATCTATTCGCAATTTCTAAAGAGATTTCTTGAACCTCACCAAAGGACCATGGAAATTCTCGTTTTTCTTTTTTCCATATGAGGAATGATTCTTCCATCACACCATGGATGAACTCTCCGAACCATTGTTGGACAGGTGTGGAGGGGGGTAACGCACCCTTGTTGTTGTATCTGTATTGGAGTTTGCATTGCATAAATGCCAACAAATCGCCGGTAAGACTGTAGCTTGGGATCTTGTATTGTTTTGAACGTACCGATAGTGCCATGATGACCTCACTGCTGCGAAATATTTCTCAGTCCTGCCCATTGCCAAATTCCGTCTCTAGACCATCCGGTGGCAATATTTCTGATACATGCATCTCGGGATTTTGTCAGTCCGACTAGCATTAAAACATCCTGGGCTCTACTGAACCCCACGTAGTATTTTCGGACCAGATCATCAAAGGATCTTCCAAGATCATCATGTGACTCAATGATTTCTTCGGAATATTGTTTTATGAACCTCTCTTCATTTGATGTTCTATCTGGATTCTCAGGAAATCTTAAAAACTTCTGAGCGTGGTTATTATTTTTAAAATCTGATCCTACATCCACAATAGTGAATGGAAATTCTAAACCCTTTGCTTGATGTATGGACATTATATTTAGGCGATCCTGCGGTATCGTTGATAAAAGATCTTCGTTGATATCGATTACACCACTTGCCAAAGGAATAAAAACATCATTCAACGCAGCCTTTACTGAATTGGCTGTTGGTTTATGATTCTCGAACCAAATCTTGGAACCAAACGGATTCACAAGAGAAGAACTGTTTGCAACTCTGCAAATCGCCTCCAAATAAACTAAATTCTCGGCATCAGATTGCAATCTTGGAATCCAAGTTATGATATTGTAGATAATATCTGTGATCGTTACGTCATTTTTATCCCATTTGTCGGTTCCAAATGGTTTTCCATTTTGCCATGCTGACACATAATCAGATAATTTAACACCATTGACAGATTCGCATGTGTCAATGTATCTTCGCGCTCGATTTATCCACTCAGTAATCCTTTGTCTGGCCAAATCTCTCATGAAAATTCCGTCTAGAACAGAAGAATCAGGATCAATACAAAGCATCAATATGCCACACAGTTTTTCGATCTCAGGCATATCTTGCAGATCTTGTCCTCGTGGATTGAAAACTTCTACTGACGGCAATCTTATTGACAATTCCCCACGTAATTTTAATGGGAGGCGATCCCTTTTTCTGTCGCTACTCTTTTCACTGACGGAAGACGATAGATATACAACATCAGCGATTGAGCCTACAGAATCTATTTGTATTGTGTGCTTTTTTCCGTCCACATCTGTGAAAATATGTCCTCCGCGATAGACTACATCGATAATGATGTCGGCAAGGTCATGTGCCAAATCCTGAACATTGTCTCTGAACAGTCCATATATGGGATAATCGTCGCAGCTCCTTCCGCACATCATCTTTGGTTTATCGATGCGTACTTCCTGATATTCTTGATCCAATTCGATGTAATTGTTACAAAAATTGACAATCGATTGTGTGGACCTATAATTTGTGTTAAGGTATATTTTTTTGAAAGTAACTCCAATACGCGCAGAGCGTTCCTCAATTTTTGAGAAAAGATGCACTCTTGACCCTCTGAATCGATAGATTGATTGATCATCATCGCCTACAATGACAACACTTCCGCCATTGATGATGATATTTTTTGCCAATTCAAAATAAATTTTCTCTTGCAACAGATTTGTATCTTGGTATTCATCTACTAGCAAAAATTGGATATTATTGCGATATTTTGATGATTCCGGCTTAATCAAGTATGTTAAATATTTTTTTTCCAATGTAGGAAAGTCCAATAGTAAATGATCATTGAGGTATTTTTCATAAGATTTTAAACATTTTTGAATCAAAGGATAATCAGTCAAATAATCAAAGGGGATAGTATTTTCCTTAAGACGATAATTGAGTCCTAATGCACGTTCACATTTGTTAGAAACATTTCTGCCACGAGGTTCGATGCCAAATATTTTACCTAGTTCTGAGTCAAAATCCGGATTATTGTGTAAATGGTTCTCAAACAGCCCTTGTTTAAGCATTAGAATGCTCGATACATATTCTTCAATCATTATTGGAGGTGCTTCGCCCGGTAGTCTGTTGTCCATTAGGGTTGTCTGAGAAATACTATCCAATGTTCCTGTAATTACGGCATTAAAATTTATTTTGATAAGCCACGACCTTACTTCACCAACAGCTGATTCTAAGAAAAATTGCCGTAGTTTTTCGCCCCAACTCAATATTCTAGATTTTAATTCATCCATTGCTTTTTTCGTAAATGTCGTAGCCATAATGTGCGATGGATCAATGCCATCAACAAGAATGATTTTCATAATTCGAAGAACGATAACAGTTGTTTTTCCACTACCCGGCCCTGCCACTATTTTCAAAGATGCAGAATACGGTGCACTGACCGCTTCGAATTGATTCCTATTTGAGGATATGTCTCTATCCAAGACTCTTGTCCCTTTTATGAACTGATCAAAATCGAACATTCTAACGCTTGAGTATTGTATTCGTTCATAAAAATGTATGTCAGTCATTCTAAAACGAAGACATTATTTAAATATAATCATATGAATATTCATATGAATGATAAAGAAAAGTGGAAGTGTTAGAAGAGTGCAAAAAACGCCAAAAGGTCAATGGACAATTACGATTCCGAGTGATTTAGTGGAATTTTTTTGTATCGATAAGGGTACAGAATTGAAATTTGAAGCTATTAATGGCGAATATTGTATCGATAGTAGTGCACTTTTCATAATAAAAAGGGTGAAATCGTGAGATTCTATGTTTCTAAATGTCATAACAAGCTTAATGGATCGATATACGATCCTGAGAACTATTCTGACTATCTGTGCATTAACCCATATTATAGTGTTGAAATAGATCCCACTCTGCCAGTCAGATTTATGATCGATTCGGGTGCATTTCAAGATGTAGGTAAATCAGACAGACTATCGTTTGATGATGCATTAGTTCGTCAACTGAATTTTGAAAATAAAGTCACTGGCGGCAAAAAGAAAGCAGAATGCATTGTATCTTATGACAGACTTGTCGATGAACAACTGGGAGAATCCGGACAGATTAAAGAGCGTGTTTCTGGAGTTTTGGCAGAAGAATATGTCAAGGAAACAATCGATGCAGCTAGATTCCTATCTGAAAAAAGAGAAGATTTGAACCCTAGGCAATTGGTCTTAAGCTGTCAAGGAACTAATGTAGATCAATATCTAAAATGTATCAAAAGTGTTCTAAAAGTTGCTACATCAGACGACATGATTGGGTTTGGAGGATTCTGCATAATGTCAAAATCTCTGGACTACGAAAAACAGTTTTATGAGATTATCAATAAAGCATTTCCTCTTATTCATAAAAAAGGAATAACCCGTGTTCACATATTTGGTGTCGGAATATTTAGGGCATTGATTCAGGCTGATGTATATGCCAGGATGAACGGATTAGAATGCAGTTATGATACGAGTTCACCCGAGATGAATGCTACATTTGGGAAAGTATTCAACCCCATGTCTCCTGGACTGAATGCAGTATATAGTAAAATTCATAAAAAGAATGGATACCATCCTGCAGAATTGGCACTGTTCAATGTTAAAGCAATTAATAATTTTTGGGAATCCCATAGAACATTGCCCCTACCTGAAAAATTTGTACCGGGTATAGTTCCAAGCAGAAAGGCAACTAAACCCCTAGACTATGAAATTCTTCAGATAAAAGATGGAGAGGAAAATTTCTAAGAACAACAAATGGTGTATTATCCTGACCTCGACAGTTGATTTCGTTATTGAGAAAATCAACTGTCGAGGTCAGGATGTAAAGATGTGAGGATTTGCCGAAGCGGCCGGCTCACAGCGTATATAAACAAAGAAAGTATCGCAGAGGCAGAGGGCGGAACTCAAATGGACGCACAGGCACTCAGGGATGCATACGTGAATTTTTTCGTTGAAAGGGGACACACGCACATCGGATCAGCCTCGCTGATACCGGAGAACGATCCGACGGTGCTGTTCACAACTGCAGGTATGCACCCCCTCGTCCCGTATATTCTGGGGGAAAAACACCCCGGAGGCAGAAGACTTGTGGATTTTCAGAAATGCATAAGGACCGGAGACATCGAAGAGGTAGGAGATGCTTCGCACCTCACGTTCTTTGAGATGCTCGGCAACTGGTCCTTGGGCGACTATTTCAAAAAAGAATCGATAGAGTACAGTTTCGGCCTCCTGACGGATGTCCTGAAGATAGACATAAACAATCTTGCCGTGACCGCATTCGAAGGGGAGGAAGGCATCCCGAAGGACACTGAGACTGCGGAATTCTGGAAGAGCCGCGGAATACGGGACGATCAGATATTCTTCTACGGAAGGGAACATAATTGGTGGGGTCCCGCCGGACAAACAGGACCATGCGGACCGGACACAGAAATATTTTTCGACGACGGCCGGCCGAAATGCGGACCGGACTGCGGACCTGCATGCAAATGCGGAAAGTACACGGAGATATGGAACAACGTGTTCATGCAGTACAGCAAAGACACGGACGGCAGATTCACTCCGCTCAGACAGAAGAACGTGGATACGGGAATGGGGCTGGAAAGAGTCCTTTGCGTCGTAAACGGACTGAAGACTGTTTACGACACATCTCTTTTCACAGGAATTATAGGAAAACTCGAAGAACTGTCCGGGAAGAAGTACGGAGACTTCACAAGGCCGTTCAGAATAATTGCCGACCATCTCAGGGCCTCGACCTTCCTGCTGGGGGACGGCGTGGTTCCCGCAAAGACAGGACAGGGATACATACTGAGGAGACTGATCAGAAGAGCAAGTCGGTATATGTCGAGTCTCGGAATGGAAGGGGTGAATATGCATAAGATTTCGGAGGTTATCGTCTCTGAGTACTCCGATGCATACCCAGAACTCGGCAGAAACAGAGACTTGATATTCGCACAGATAACAGCCGAAGAAGAAAGATTCCGAAGGACTCTCGCGAAAGGACTGAAGAGGTTTGACGAAATGGTTTCCGAGAGCGGAGGATCCGGGGAACTCGGCGGCGAGGCCGTGTTCAGACTGTACGACACATTCGGATTTCCAATAGAACTGACGCAGGAGCTGGCTGCCGAGAGGGGATACTCCGTGAATACGGATGACTTTGACAGCAGGTTCAGAGAACATCAGGAGAAATCCAGATCAGGTTCCGATCAGACGTTCAAAGGAGGTCTGGCAGATGCGGGCGAACAGACAACAAAGCTGCACACCGCAACACATCTTCTGAATGCCGCTCTTAAAAAGTTCGTTGATCCTGGAATACAGCAGAAAGGTTCCAACATAACAGCCGAAAGACTGAGATTCGATTTCAACCTCGACAGGAAACTCACATCCGAGGAACTGAAGAGCATTGAGGATTACATCAATGAGATAATATCTCAGGATATCCCGGTGGTCTGCGAAGAGACACCTTACGAAGAGGCAAAGAAGAGGAACGCCGTTGGAGTTTTCCAGGACAAGTACGGAGAGATTGTGAAGATGTACTCGATAGGCGATGTGTCGGTGGAACTGTGCGGGGGACCGCATGTCAAAAGCACAGGAGAGATAGGCTGTTTCAAGATAATAAAGGAAGAAAGTTCCGCCGCAGGCACCAGAAGGATCAAAGCCACGGTCGGGTGACGGCGGCATACCGGCTCGTGTGTCCCTGCACGTGTCCGGTCAGTCTCCCGGGTCTGCGCTGAATATGATCGAATTCTCCTTTGCCTGCTTTGCCAAGGTGGGAGAAATCATTCCGATCTCGATCCATGCCGCATACAGCACGGCTTTGGGCACGAGACAGGTGGGCGTTATCATCGCAGTGGAATCATAAGATGTCACCTTGCTGTCTTTCATTTCCGTTACGTCCTCCATCGTGATGCTGGAAATTCCTTTTGCGTATTCTCTTATGTGATCGCAGTCTGTTGCGATATGCACGGAAAAAGTCCCCTCCCGATCGGGGGTCACTGTTACCTTGTGGTGCTTGCAGCAAAGTCTCATTTCAACTCTTACGGCGGCCGTATTCATCCTCTCCATTCTCGATTGCTACTGCGAACTGTTTGGGTTTTCCGGCAGCGGTTATTTTTACGTTCGTTTCAAGGAGTACGGATCCGGCCCCGTATCCTGTGCCCAGTTCGTATTTTTTGTGCTTCACGTCGGCACTGACCCTGACGTGATCCGCACCTGCTCTCACCGCCTTCTCGTACACAAACAGCCCTCCTTCTTCTTTCACGTATGCCAAAGCTTCAGTCAGTGTTTCGAAATCTGTTTTTCCGAGAACAGAGAACACCGTGCACTTAGGATCTTCGTTCGTATCTCCCGCGGCGGGTTTTATCAGAGCTTCCATCGTTTCGATTATGCTTCCCGTGACGGCACCGACCGCGTTACCGACTTCGGAATGCACAGGGAGCAGCAGTTCGGCCCCGAATTTTTTCGCCATTGCCGGGAAATATGCGGAGACCGGTGCCCCGATTCCGACGATCGGCTTGTTCAGAGTGATCCTGCATCCATAATCCAAACCGTCCCTTCCAGACATGGATTTACGGATCAGATCCATGCTCACTTCATCCAGTGAGGACGAACCTGTCTCCTCCAGAAAAAGTTTTTTCAGCAGTTCCTCCGATATTCTGTCGACCACTTCGGCTTTAGCCATTGTAAGAAATTCATCTCTGGCCATTTCCATTCTGCCGCATGCATAGTCGGCACCGCATACCGACGGTTCGGGATTGAATTCCCTGTAGGAACCGTCTGCGTGCAGAATATCGGTAGGCGTGAGTCCGATTCTCTGGATCATTCCCTGCTTTTCCAGTTTCGGGATATTGATCATATACGGATGTATTCCGAGTATGTCTGCGGCCTCCGATACGGAGAACGGCTCGCCGGATATTATATCCAAAAACTTCCGGTCCGTCTCAGTGATCGATCCGTCTTTAGGTTCCTTTATTTTCACAAAGAACTCAATGTCCTGGACAGCACGGGATATATCCAGGCTTTCGGGGGTGTTTCTTCCCGGTGCATCCGCCGCCGCTTTGATTCTTTTGATTATCTGCGGCCATCTGCCGGCCGCAATGCACAGCGGCATTGCGCGCATAGGGGTGAGAACAAATTTCCCGCCGTTGACAACGATACGGCTGTCTCCGCCAATGCCTGACGTAGACACCTCCACGGCCATTACTCTGGTCCTCCTCCCGCCGATAATCGCTCCTTCTTTCTCCAGCCGCGGACGCCCGTTTCTCAGTATTCCTATATCCGTCGTGGTGCCGCCCATATCCATGACGATTGCATTCTCACGTCCCGTCAGTGCTTTGGCACCCACCAGACTCGCCGCCGGCCCGGAAAGTATTGTTTCGATCGGGCGTTCAGCCGCAACCTCCTCGCTCATTATGGATCCGTCTCCTCTCATGACCATAAGCGGTGCGGAGATTCCTCTGTCTTCCATGACCTTTTTGACAGAATCCATGAGTTCCCTGATCACGGGAATCAGGCGTGCGTTCATCACTGATGTCACCGCCCTTTCGTTGAAACCGAGACTGGACGAAAGTTCGTGGCCGCAGACTGTCGGAATATCCGTTAACTTTCCGGCAGCCGCCCTTGCCCTATTCTCGTGGTCCGGATTCCTCACACTGAGGTAAGACGTGATTGCGATTCCGTCAACCCTGTCTCTCATGCTCAAAATACTGTCTCTGAGATGCTGCTCATCCAAAGGCTCCGCTTCGGCCCCCGAGAGAGTGTGTCCGCCTGATACGCAGGCATACATATCCACGGGAATCGACCGATCGAATTCCCTTCCGATAGATATCAGGCCGACGCTGCACCCTTTTCCCTCCACAATGGAGTTGGTCGCAAGCGTGGATGATAGCGATACCATACCTATGTCGCACGGAAGTTCGATACGCATACCTCCGACGGCATTCGCTATACCTGCGGAAAGATCGTCTCTGGTTGTGAGCGCTTTCGCCTTCGCAACCACGCGTCCACCCGAAACATCCATCAAAACCGCGTCGGTGTACGTTCCGCCGGTATCGATTCCGAGGCCGAATACCACCGGATCACCTGTTGGGGCTGTATCCCATGTCGTCTCTGTATTTCGAGACTACACTGCATATATGGTCGGAAATTGTCCTCTGATCCTCTTTGGTCTTTACTATGCTTATACTCAGGTCCTTGATGTAAAATTCGGTATCGCATTTGTCGCACCTGACCTTCGGACATCCGCGAAGAGCTTCTGAACATCCCTGACATGCGAATGTGCGGGCATATACCAACGAGAACTCGAATCCGCAGTGCGGGCATGTGTGTTTTTTCAATGAAACCGTGGTCTCGTAGGAGAATCCGCTGTTTCTCATCGCTTCTAAGTATGCGTCTGTCATTGCTGCCACCACAATAAAATATGAAAAAAGGCCGCCCGCGGGCAGCCTGTTTGGTTAAGACAGGATTACATTGCTCCTTCTTTCTCTGCGGTTTTTACCATCGCCGTTATGTTCTCGAGTTTCGTGCAGAGATCCGGCGGGACCTCGCATCCGCTGGAGATGCAGAACTTCGACTTCAATCCTCTCTTGCAGAGCGCAGTCTTCACCTCGTGGGCCAGGTCGGATGTCACTTTGACCATCTTTTCCTCGGTCCCTCTGATGAACAGCTGCGGATCAATGTTTCCCGTGATGACGCATTTGTCCGCATGTCCCCGTTCTATGGCCTGCGATGCCGACGTAGAATCGGGATTCAGCGGATACCATGCCATAGAGTACAGTATCGTCCCATACTCGTTGATCTGAGTCTTGAGATGGGGCATATCTGCGCAATTGTGCACGGCCAGCCCCATTCCGAGTTTCCTCGTCAGGTTGTTCAGCTTCTTTGCGTATTTCGCTTCAAACTCGTGATATTCTTTGTCACCCAGACACGAGTAGTTGCCCCAAAGATAATCCCAGCAGAGTGCTCCGCATCCGGTCGTGCCGAATCCGTTGCACATGTCGACATCGTAGGCGGTCATTGTCTTGAGTGCCGCGTGCACTGCCGAAGGGCAGGTGTACATATCCATGAACAATTTCTCCGCACCGGCCGTCTGAGACAGAGCAAGCAGCGGACCCTCAACGAATCCTGCGCACATGATATCTTTTTTGAGTGCCTGAGAGAAGATTTTCGTACCTTCGATGAGGACAGCAGATCTTCCCTTCTTCACATCGGGGACGGCGAGTTTCTCATAATCTTCCGGGTTGTTGATTATGTGTTTATCCACAAACGGAGTATTCTCCAGATCCATCCTGACGTTCGCTCCGAGGTCTCCCGCCATAACAGAGAGGTCCATGAGACCTACTGCCATGTCATGGCCCCATTTTTTGTACCCTTCTATGAACCCCTGGGCAAACAGTTTGGGATCGTGACACCACTCGCGGTAGGTGATGCCGCTGCCGATCAGTCTTCTCTGAACACCCATAACAAGCGGGGCGACAGGGAGTCTGTCAACGGGTTCATTGCTGAGCGCGGCCGTACATCTTTCGATGTGCGTCATCGCCTTGGTCATCATTCATACCCCCTTAAGCCAGTTAACGCAATCCTGCGCGTTGGCATCCCTGTGGTCCGCTCCGATCTCCTCCGCAAAAGACGGAGATGTCGGAGGTCCGCCGATGGTTACTATGAGTTTGGATCTGTATCCTCCCTCTGTCAGTTCATCAATGGTTGCCTTCATGCAGTCCATGGTCGGCGTCATCAGGGTACTCATTGCCAAAACCCTGATTTTTTCATTTTCGGCTGTCTTGACCATCGTATCCACCGGCACATCCTTTCCGAGATCGAAGACCTGGAACCCGCCGGCTGTAAGCATTGTCTTCACAATGTTTTTCCCGATATCATGGACATCTCCCTCGACCACTGCCACGGCGGCTTTTTTCCTGTCGACGGACTGAGTGGCCGGGATTGCCGGCAGCAGGATGTTCAGACCTGCATACATGGCATTTGCGGCCATGAGCACCTGGGGGAGGTACACTTCGTGGGCTGCATACCTGTCTCCTATGACTGCCATTCCCTTCACAAGTCCTTCGTTGATCGCTTCAACGGCTTCTATTCCCTCTTTGAGTGCTGTTTCCGCAAGTGCCTTGGATCGATCAGCCTTCCCGCTTACCACTGCGGCTCCCATGTCTTCGAATATTTTTTCCTTTTTCATGCTACCACATTCAAAGCTGCGATTATTCCATCAGGATACTATCGACGTCAAAACAGATTCTATGGATATATGACAGCTTGGATAATACAAGTGAACACAGACTATATAAATAACATACATGGATGTAACCTACCTCCATCATTTATAATATAATCAGATATATTTTTATTATATTGGTTATAATTTATCTCCAATAATATTAGAAATAGATACCGAAACCGTGTAAAGCAAGATATGTCTAATAGATATTTTTAAATATAGTTGGATATATGTGCGCCAGCTTGACGGCACAGCTGATCGATATAACAGGACTATCCGTTCAGGATATCCATAAATTGCGGGCACCTCGCTGTGCAGACATTTTTCATACATTCGCAAGCTCTTTGGCTTTTAGAAATGCCTTGAGGATGCCGTCCGTTCCGCATGTGCGGCAATCGTGCCGGAGGCCCAGCTCCGACGCGAATATCTCTGATTTCGAACGGAATTCTTCGGTATTCCCGATTCCTGGATCTATGAATAGGCATCTTTCATACGAGGCAAACAGAATATCCATGAAGAAGGACGGATCTACGCCCTCAACAGAATCAAGGTGGAGTTCTTTGACCAACCCGCCTCTTCCTTCCGTCGCCCATCCGGGGGATGAAAACCATGTTCCCGTGCATATCTTCTTCTCTCTGTCGTAATCATCGGTCCCGAGAAGTGCCTCGATGCAGTCGGACCCGCTGAGCATGGAGACAGGTACTTTCAGCTCATCGGCAATGCCTGCGAGAGATTGGCATGTAGCATATCCCAAGAAAACCGAATCAACTTTGGTTTCGAGGCTATTGACTGTTTCGATTATCTTTTTCCTCATGTTTTCCGGTTCCGAGTGCAGTGCGAATTCCAGATATTCCCTGTGGACGACATCCGGATCGCTGCGGGTAAGGAACTCGATCTCATTTTTCAGAATATCACATGCAACTATTCCTATCCTAATAACAACACCTCACGTGTGATGCGCGATACTTTTTTCGACATCGAAATAATCGGCTACCAGTCTGAACGGCATTCCGTGTCTCGAAAAGATTTCCGGAAGTACCTCCAGCGTATGTTCCCTGACCTCATCGTCCCAGATTCCGTGAACTATGATGTGCATGAAGAGCACCCCTTCCTATATCATATCTCCTTCAACATTGTCCTTGATTTCGATCGGAAGATTCGTGTCCACAAGGCTGCTCATAATATTCCCGTTTTTGCACATGAGGATGGATTTTGTGTGACCCACCATATCCGCACCGTTCAACATGCAGTTCTCGGTCGATTCGCGCATGGACTGCTCTATCAGACATTTGATCTTATCTTTGGGTATTCCTTTATCCGAAGAGAGATCGATCTCTATCGCATATTTGCCGAGTTCATCTATGGCCCGGTGTATGTCAAGATGAAAGAGTTCGCTCTCATCGATGCCATGGTGACTGTGCTCTTCTTCACTGCCGTGATCGTGGTCATGCATGGCTGCCGCCTCCGTACTGCTTCTTGAGCATCTCCCTTTCCATGGATTCATCGTACCGGTCCGAGCGGCATCCTGCAATGAGCTGAATCGCGCGGTCTATTCCGAGTCCCGTTTTTGAGGACATCAGACCGATCTCTGCCTTGGGATTGATGCTCTTTATAAATTCACGGGTTGTTTCGATGTCTGCTTCGGCGGCTGCATCCGCTTTGTTTATGAAACAGACATCCGCTTCTCTTATCTGCGTTTCGACCAGACGCCGGACTGCTTTCATGAGCATCCCGATCCGTGTCGGATCTACAAGCGTTATAACGGGGGCATGTTCAATGACAATGTTTCCCTTCTCTTCCGAATATTCCGCGGCTCTCTTCAGTCCCCACGGTATGGCAACCCCGGACGGTTCCACTATCACAATATCGGGATCAAAGCTCTTATGCAAAGATACAAGAGTATCGGCGAACGTACCTGCTATCTGACAGCATATGCATCCGCCCGAAATCTCCTTGGCTTTGAGTCCGTGAGATTCTATGAACTTCGCATCAACGCTTATTTCTCCCACATCATTGACCACTATTGCAATTCTGAGCCCCTTGCGCATCAGTCCGTCCACTATCTTCATCATTGCTGTGGTTTTGCCGCTTCCGAGGAAACCCGCTACCTGTGCTACTTTCATGATGTCTGCCGGTAGGCCGTCCAATGATATAAAAATATTTATATTGATGGATATAACATCGTTATTTCTATAGGAAATATGAAATAGTACATATCGAAAGAGAACATAAATATCAGGTTATGCAGATACGTCAGCGGTGAGCATATTGGACTGTTGCGGCCGTTGCGGAGAAGACGATTTGGGATTCGGAGAGTATGCGGTGGATTTGAACGCGGATTGTCAGTGCGGATGTATGGAGGTGGGAAGATTCCACAAAATCTATCGTTTTCCGAACGGCTACGGGGCATCTGTCCTGTCCGCCAACAAGAAAGAAGCTGCAGGAAGTTACAAAACGCTGATAGTCAAATTCACCGGAGAAAGAGATTATGAAATTACCGTTCCTCCTGGGTGGGATTCGGAGACGGTGTTCTGCGCAGATTCCCGCAGCGTTTCCGAATTGCTGAAGATGATCAAGGAATTACCGTAGTCGGAGAACCAATTCCCACACGCATGTTTCCCGGAGATGTTACACTGCATAGGATTTTGAACAAAGACCGCTGCGACGGAAATGCGGCCGGGGCGAAAAAATGCACATAATGGAAGGATATCTGCCTTGGGAGTGGTGTCTGGTATGGTTTTTGGCAGCCGTACCTTTCCTTTTCTTCGGGGCAAGGAAAATAATCAAGATAGTAAGGGATAACCCCGAGCAGAAGATGACGGTCGCTCTCTCGGGAGCATTTATGTTCCTGCTCTCATCTCTGAAACTGCCCTCGGTCACGGGGTCGAGTTCCCATCCGACGGGTACCGGTCTGTCCACAGTACTGTACGGCATCGCATGCACTTCCTTTCTGGCCGCGATTGTTCTGATATTTCAGACATTGCTTCTGGCTCACGGCGGCCTTACCACGCTGGGTGCCAATATCGTATCCATGGGCATATTCGGCCCTGCATGCGGTTTTGCCGTTTGGCACCTGCTCCGGAGTATGCGGCTCAGCATCCCGATATCCATGTTTTCGGCTGCTATGTCAGCTAATATTCTGACATATGTTATGACTTCTCTGCAGTTAGCATTGGCGTATCATGACATAGGATTCCTCACGGCATTTTCAGAATTTCTTGCGGTATTCGCACTCACTCAGATACCTCTTGCCATCATTGAGGGAATGATTTTTGCGATGTTCGCAATGTACTTGGTGAACAATAAACCCGAGATTTTCGGCGGAGCGGCGGGAATCAATGCAGCCGGAGGGAGGGAGAAATGCTGATGAAAAAGAATCATAAGTATCTGTACTCAGCCGGGTTTGCGGTGATTGCTCTGCTTATCGTGTGCACATTGGCTCTCGGAGCAGGAAACAATTCCGAATTCGGCGGATCCGATGATGCTGGGGGAGAGGTCATCGACAAAGTAAGCGATGACTTCGGCGGCCCGTGGTGGAACGGTATATTCGGAGATTACGAACTGCCGGAGGAGACGGAGAGCATGCTGTTCGCGCTTCAGGCAGCCGCAGGTGCCATGATCATAGGATTTTTCATAGGTTACGTATACCACGGAAAACGGGACAGAAAGTTCGGGAAACATTCCGAACCGGAGGAAAAAGAAGAGTAAACCGGTTGCTCTTCCGCGCAAATGTTTACGGTTCCGGTGTCTGTCCGGCATCTGAACCGAAGATATGCAGGCGCAGGCGGTCGCTTCCGGTATCCTCGGTTTTACAGCACACGGAGGACTGAGAACATACACGGAGTAATGCTGTTCAGCGGTTTGTCCGGCGGAGGTGTCCCGGGATCCGCGATGCTTATCGCGGCGGCCGTATGCATCTGTACGGTACTTTGTATAATCGTATACAAAGCAAGATCGGGGAACAGGGACGGCAGAGGCCCATACAGAAAGCGCAGAGGGCTGTCCGAACAAGTCCAGATGGATACTTTGGCTTACGGTTCGAGAATGGTCGGGTGGTCTCCCCTCGGAAAATTGCTGTTCATTTTGTGTATTATCATAACAGGATTGCTTACAGACAGTATTCTTGTGCCGATATGCACATTCGCAATAGGTCTGACGATGATGATCTACTCAACAAATCTCAAAATACCGTCGATATTGGCACTTGCCATCGGCGAATCTATGCTGATAATGATCATAGGGTGCGGAATGATATCCATAATGGGCAGCGCATCCGAACCTGCGATATGGGATACGGACATCCTGTTATTTCATGTTTACATAACCGACGCGAGTTTCAATCTGGCATGGCTTGTCTTCATGAGATCGGCTGCCGGTGTGACTCTGATGCTGGCATTCGCATCGTCAACACCTATTCCGCATCTTTCGCAGGCACTCGGACAGATAAAGGTACCGAAGGAAATAACAGAGATTATCGTTCTGGTGTACAGATATTCTTTTCTGCTCCTTGAGGAGATGCAGATAATGTACCGTGCCGCCGACTGCCGCATGGGTTTCTCCGGATTTACCAAGTCGTTCAGGACCGTGGCGGGCATAGCAGCCGGTGTATTCTCATCATCAATTGATATCAGCGACAGAGCGCAGAACGCACTGATGTGCAGAAACTACTCTGGAACATTTCCGGTTTTCAGATCTCCCAAAAAGATATCGGTCGGATGGATCGCGGCTGTCATTGTATCAGCAGCGATTCTGTTCGCATTCGGACAGTATTCATCAGGCTGGATAAACATATCTGAAGTATTTTTCGGAGGGATCCGCTGACCGACCCTCTGTTCGAGACCCGCGGTCTCGAATACTCGTATGCGAACAGCACTGGCAAATCGCTGGATGATGTGAACATAAGAATCGATGATGGCATCAAGACTGCCATCCTCGGTGCCAACGGTGCCGGCAAATCCACTCTTTTCTACCATTTGAACGGAATATTCAAACCTAAGAAGGGCATGGTTCTTTACAAAAACGAACCGATGGTCTACGAGAAGGAATATCTGAGAAGGCTGCGCTCGGAAGTATCGGCGGTACTGCAGAATCCTGACGATCAGATATTCTCTGTCACGGTTGAAGAGGATGTGGCATTCGGTCTTCTTAACGCAGGCATGTCCGTCGGGGAGGCCGATGTGCGCATAGATGAAGTGCTGTCGGCGGTCGGTCTGTCCGATTTCAGAATGAGGCCGATGCGGCAGCTCTCGTACGGGCAGAGGAAGAGAGTTGCGTTTGCGAGTGCCATAGCCACACGTCCGAGCGTTCTCGTACTGGATGAACCAACAGCAGGACTGGATTCGCAGATGGCACAGGAGGCCATGGAGACGGTGGATCAGATGCATCATTCCGGAACCAACATCATAATGTTCACGCACGATGTGGACCTGGCATATGCATGGGCGGACTGTATGCATGTTCTTTGCGGCGGCTCCCTGATATATTCCGGCGATCCCTGGGGTTTTTATTCCGATTCTGCCAAAACAGCCGTGTCGGGATTAGTCCCGCCCACTGTATTCGCCATAGACAAGAGTCTTTCCGCATCGGAGGAATGGTCTGCGGACCCGCATCCGCGCACGGCCGCGGAACTCCTGAGCAAGATCAGCGGAAAAAATGATACAGGCACGCTTTACCTCATTCCGGTTCGCAGCAACATAAGCACGGACTTCTGGGAAAAGCTGCCCAAATCGGGCGTGAAGCCATACATCGGGGTGTTCGGCGTGAATACAAGAAGGATCATTTCCGGTATGAGGCAGGATTGCATGCTCGGCTGTATAGACAGCTGTATGGAAGAGGTCATCTCCGGAAACGATGCAGTACTTGTTTATGACGATTCCGCGTACGGCATCATCGAAAAACGGATATCTCGGATCGGGGTGTTCGGCGCAAAAATAAAAACGGTGATTCTCTGACGGCACCTGTCCTGGAAACAAGAGGTTTGTATTTCTCCTATAAGAACTCCGAGCAGGCGGTGCTGTCGGATGTGAATCTCAAAATAGATCAAGGTTCCAGGACTGTACTTTTAGGTGCCAACGGTGCCGGCAAGTCTACTCTGTTCTATCACTTCAACGGAGTGTATGAGCCGTCGTGCGGCACGGTACTGTACAACGGACAACCTCTGAGATACAGGAGGAAGGCACTTATGAGACTGCGTTCAGAGGTGTCTGTGGTGCTGCAGAATCCGGATGACCAAATATTTTCTGCCACGGTTGAAGAGGATGTAGCATTCGGACCGAGGAACATGGGATTTCCCGACGAAGAGGTTGCAGAGCGCGTCGATGCCGCTCTTTTTCGGACCGGAATGTCGGACCTCAGGAAAAGGGGAACACTCAAGCTGTCATACGGGCAGAGAAAAAGACTGACACTGGCCGGAGCCTTAGCCATGAAGCCCAAGGTGCTTGTTCTCGACGAACCGACGGCCGGACTGGACCCGCAGATGGCGTGCGAGGTTATGGAATTAGCAGACCTTATGCACCGAGATGGGACCGCTGTGATCATATCCACACATGATGCCGATCTTGCATACGGATGGGCTGACGCGGTCAATGTCCTGTGCGCCGGAAAGCTGACGTATTCCGGAGATCCGGACGGATTTTACTCGGATCGATCGGCCGTGCGTGCATCCTGTCTCGTACCTCCCCTGATATGCAGCATCAACCGGTGCCGTTCGATAATATCCGGACGCAGCATCTCACCATATCCGCATACTGTCCCGGAGATCGTCGCAAAGATGTCGTCGTCGGCAATCACACCTGGTAAAATGACAATATTCCCGGTGGACGAATCAGCATCACCTGACACAGAATATATCAAAAAGGCAACCATGGATATCTGCACGGGGGTCTGCGGTACGGCTGCCAGAAAGGCCGTGTCGAAGGGATGTCCCGCCGGCCGCATCTTCAGCGGGACGGACGGCTGTCTGGCGGAGACTGTCGGAGGAAAGAACTCCGCTTTGCTCTGCGACCGCCGCATGCTGCCTGCCGTCACCGAAAGACTGGATCGTTTGAAGGCTATGGGGTGTGCCGTAGAGTCAGAAATGGCAGATGTACGAGATATCAGCGGATACACAGAAGACTGAACGGCCTCCGGAACCGAACTTTCGTCCGATATGGGCACATCATTGGATTTATGTATAGCTGAGGGGAGACTGCTTTTCTCTGTGTGTCATCTTCCAGTTTGGCGTACGCGCAGAATATCGGGGTTCATCCTGACCTCAGCGGTTGAAATTCTTTAACATCCATTGCAGCGAAAGTCTGACGGAAGTCTGCATTGCCGGTGCACGTCCGAACAGCATCGGCCGGATGAACAGCTGATCGGGATGGCTGTTAACCATGTTCGATACTGAAGAATCGCAGATTACCACGATCGGACATGTTTTACAGTGTCGAATAAGCTGTGTTTTCCGTCAGTTTATTATAACCTGCATCTGTATTCTTAAATGCCTAAATTTTAAAGCTTGTATATGTAATAATTACTATATGAATAATTTTATCAGATTGTATTATATTTAATCATAATATTCCACTTCCAATGTAGGCATTCAGCATCCTTAGGGAGAGCTGCCGAATTTAAGGGATGTGAAAAAATAGCGAAGAAAATCAAGCAGATCGCCATCTACGGAAAGGGGGGCATCGGAAAATCCACGACGACCTCAAACCTCACGGCCGCACTCAGCGAAGCGGGGTACAACGTCATGCAGTTCGGATGCGATCCGAAGAGCGACTCGACGAACACACTCCGCGGAGGAACATACATACCTACGGTGCTGGACACGCTGAGGGAAAAGACCAAAGTCAATGCTCACGAGGTCGTTTATGAAGGGTTCAACGGAATATATTGTGTTGAGGCAGGAGGGCCGTCACCCGGCGTGGGATGCGCCGGACGCGGGATAATAACGGCCGTACAGCTGTTCAAGCAACAGAATATATTCGAGGAATTGGACCTGGATGTAATCCTGTACGATGTTCTCGGAGATGTGGTCTGCGGAGGATTCGCGGTACCGATCAGAGAGGGCATAGCGCAACACGTATTCACTGTTTCCTCCGCCGATTTCATGTCGATATATGCATCCAACAACCTATTCAAAGGAATAAGCGGCTATTCCCGTTCCGGCGGAGCACTGCTGGGAGGTGTGATAGCCAATTCCATAAACCAGCCGTATTCCAAGGAGATAGTGGATGATTTCGTCAAAAGGACGGATACTCAGGTCGTTGAGTATATCCCCCGATCGGTTACCGTCACGCAGAGCGAACTTCAGGGAAAGACTGTTATAGAATCTGCGCCGGGTTCGGCACAGGCCGATATATACAGGAGTCTTGCAAAGAAGATAGCCGCCCACACAGAATCAAAAGTACCCACGCCGCTGGAGATATCAGATCTCAGGGAATGGGCTGGACAGTGGGGAAAGCATCTCCTGGAATTGGAGAGGTCGGGCAGTGTCGCGGAAACACTCGTGAAGGTGTGAGGATGGCAAGAATAAATCTGGACACTGCAGCCGTAGAGAGCCGCGAGCAACGTCTGGGGACGGTAGTGTACTGGGACGGAAACGCCCTGGAACTCTCTGAAAAGTCCGGCTATTCCAAAAAGGGGAAATGCGGATCGGGATGTAATCTCTGCGAGATGAAAGGGCCGTTTACCCAACCTTCCGTCTGCAGCGAACAGATGGTGGAATGTCAGGCGGGAAATATCAGGGAAGCGGTCCTGATACAGCATGCTCCCATAGGGTGCAGCGCATCTCAGACGTTCTACAACACAATATACCGCATAGGCCTCGCCTCAAGAGGTCACAAAGTGGAGAATCTCAGGATATCATCCACCAATCTTACAGAAAGAGACATGGTCTTCGGAGGTGCGGAGAAACTTCGGCTTACGATAGAAGATGTCTGGAATCACTATCATCCTAAAGCTATATTCATCGGATCCTCGTGTGCCACCGGGATAATAGGGGACGACATAGACAGCGTCACCGAAGAATACACCGAAAAACTCGGGATACCGGTGGTGCCTCTGCACTGCGAGGGATTCAGATCAAAGCATTGGAGCACGGGATTCGATCAGACGCAGCACGGAATACTCAGACAGATCGTGAAGAAACCGACGAAGAAACAGGAGGATCTCGTAAACGTTATCAATCTTTGGGGATCGGATGTGTTCGGCCCCCTCCTGGCCAACCTTGACCTTCGCGTAAACTATGTGGTTGACCTGGCCACCGTAGACGATCTTGCCAGTATGTCTGAGGCCGCGGCGACAGTTGCATTCTGCAATACGCTGGGAACATATCTCTCCGAAGGTCTGGAGCAGGCCTTCGGAGTTCCGCAGATAAGGGCTCCGCAGCCTTACGGGATTGCGGGGACCGATGCCTGGCTCAGAGACCTTGCACGGGTTACGCACCGTGAGCATCTGGTCGAGGATTTTATTGCCAGGGAGCACGCGAGAATAGCTCCTGAGGTCGAGAAGCTGAAGAAAAAACTGGGGGGCAAACAAGGATTTATAGCCACCGGTTCGGCATATGCACACGGCCTCATAGAGGTACTGAGAGAACTCGGAATCCGAGTAAACGGTTCCGTCGTGTTCCACCATGATCCCATATACGACAGCGGAGATCCGAGCCAGGACACTCTCGCGCACCTTGTGGACAACTACGGCAATGTTGATGATTTCGTGGTAAGCATAAGACAGCCTTTCCAATTCTTCACCACACTGAGAAAGCACAATCCGGATTTCATACTCATAAGACACAACGGTTTAGCACCGCTCGCCGCGCGTCTGGGAGTACCCGCCGCACCGCTCGGCGATGAACATCTGGCCATCGGATACAACGGACTGATTAATCTTGGCAATCTGATACTGGAGATAATCGAACGCAGAAGATTCTGCGAGGATCTTTCCAAACACGTGACCCACCAATACTCGGATTGGTGGTCGGCTCAGACCGACCCCGGGATACTTGCCAAACACCCAGAACTCATATGGGAGGGAATCGACATATGACTCAGCATCCGTCCATGAAATCGGAATCCATAAGCAGGGCCAGGTACGGATGTGCCGTCGGTGCTATGCAATCCGCCGTTGCCATACCGGGAACGATGCCGATTGCAGACTGCGGACCCGGATGCGCAGACAAACAGTATGCAAGTCTTGCTTTCTACAACGGATTCCAGGGGTCCGGATACGGAGGAGGCGCGAGCCATCCGAGTATAAACACGACTGAGAAAGAAGTTGTGTTCGGCGGGAACGACAGGCTCCGGGAACTGATACAGGCATCCACAAAAGTACTGAAAGCGGATCTCTTCGTAGTCACCACCGGATGCATATCCGATATCGTAGGTGATGATGTGGCATCCGTCGTGGGGGAGTTCCAGCGGAGGAACGTTTCCGTGGTGTATGCGGAGACGGGCGGGTTCATGGGCAACAATTTCATCGGGCATGAAGTGGTCGTCAAGGCGGTCATCGATCAGTATGTCGGAGATTTCAGCGGAGAGAAGGAACAGGGACTTGTGAATATATGGACGGAACTCCCATACCAGAACACATTTTGGAGAGGAGATCTGGCGGAGATCAAAAGGGTCCTGGAGGGAATCGGCCTGAAAGTGAATATTCTGTTCGGACACGGGTCCGGTGGTGTGGAGGAGTGGAAAACCATACCCAAAGCACAGTTCAACATAGTCATCCACACATGGCTCGGACTCTCCGTCGCAGAACATCTTTCGGAAAAATACGGACAGCCGTTCCTTCATTTCCCAACAATTCCTATCGGCTCAATAGCAACTGGAAATTTCCTCAGAGATGTCGGAAAATATGCCAAAATCGATTCGAAAAAGGTGGAATCTTTCATAGAATCAGAGGAAAGAGATTATTACAAGTACATGGAGGAATTCTCGGAGTTCTTCTCGGAGTACTTCTTCGGAGTACCGTCGAAGTTCGCCGTCGTCACCGACAGCGCATATGCCCTTGCCATAACCAAATTCGCCGTCAATCAGCTGGGGCTGATCCCGGTCAAGGTCATCCTGACCGAGAATCCGCCCGAAGAACATCGAGAAAGCATACGCGAACAGTTCCGCAGCATCGCTGACGGGGTATCAATAGAGGCGGAATTCATAGAAGACGGATTTGTCATCGAAGAAGAAATACGCAATTCTGACAGAAAACCCGCCATACTCTTCGGGACGACTTGGGACAGGGACATCGCAAAGGAAGTCGGAGCAGGTGTCGTGGAAGTAAGTTTTCCCGCATCATACGAAGTCGTACTGTCCCGATCGTACGTCGGGTACCGAGGAGCACTGTCTCTGATAGAGAAAATATTTACCGTCACAATCGGTGCAAGCGCATGACAATGACTGCAAGAGTGGCAGTGGCAAGTACCGACGGGAAAGTAATAAACCAGCATTTCGGACATGCGGATCGGTTTCACATATTCGATATTGATGACAGCGGGTTCAGATATGTAGAATCACGGTCCGCGGTACCGTTCTGCGCAGGCGGGAGCCATGAAAGCAGGACGGACGGGGAGGTGCTGGACCTTCTGACCGCTCTGCGGGACTGCCGTGCCGTCCTCGTCAGCCGCATCGGCGGCGGGGCAGTAGACATGCTGGATGCCAACGGCATCGATTCTATAGAGGCAAAGGGCGAGATAGAGGACGTGCTCAGAAAGATATCCGAAGAGAAAATCTTCGAATGATATCCGGAGACTCCGTATGACGGACTAAACGCCGCCGTCCCGGCCGCGAACCGAGTCCCGATATCATTTGACGGAGTCCAAGACCTCGTGCCCCATCCTCCGCATTCGCTTATTGTTCCGCCTTGGCACGGCCAGGACCATACAGACAAAAGATTGCGCAGCATTAACGGGTGCCAAACGCGGGAAGGTTCTTTGCACTTGTGAATTAACACTGCAAGTAAGATAACGATCCATAATGGAACCGTCCATACAAAAGCCGGGGGAACGGCAGGCAGCCGAAACGGTACATTCACAGCGCAAACCACTAGAGTATTGATAAGAACGGACGTGATTTCAGGTCTGAGGACAGACTTTCAACATAATAAGAGTGGACTGGGCGAGATTTGAACTCGCGACTTCTTGCTTGCAAAGCAAGCGATCTTCCAGCTGATCTACCAGCCCGTGAACCCGTGAAGGAAGAGCCATTATTAAATGATTATTACGCGGTCGGTTATCTGGCGAAGAGTGCGGAATTCATTACAGTTAATTACCTAAATGTTTGCAGCAATTCAGCATAAAACTATGTTCCTGCGATATACGGAGCAGAAATCTTTGACAGCCTATGTCAGAAATCTTTCTTCCAGAAGAGAGGCCATACTGCCACAGCCAACGGATTTATTCCCGGACACGTATTTTTTCATGGTCTTACAAATGAACTCTGTGGGATTCAGGTCAGTGGAATAAAAGACAGAAAAACCATCTTATTCCGGCAGCCTCTGCATATTGCGCTGTGACAGAAGAACAGTGTGCCGAGAAAATACCGGGGATTGTCACGGCCACAGATGTTCTCTGTTCGGCACCTAACGGAATGCAATAGAATACAAATACGTCCCGATTTTTGATCTTTCTGAAAATTCAATGACCTGGGTTCTGTTCACGGCACAGAATTCTGCTGCGTCTGCCTTCATACGGTCAGTGTTCTTCACCTGCCTGGGTTTGTCCGGATACCGCAGACGGACGGTGTCCGCGCCGAAGTTCGGGATCGGAGCCTCTGTCTCTCCTCTGTTCCAAAGTTTCTGAATATTATAGGATCTAATTATCATATTGACAGCGGATGCCGCTTCTTCCGCGGAGTATCCTTTGTATCTCATTCTCGCAGAGGGTATATCCTCCTGTATATCCGCTAAAGACTTGGCGTGGCTTTGTAATTTACTTTCATATCTTTCAGCGATCCTGTTCATATTCTCATGGTTCACATGTTTTGCAATATCTGTCTCGGCCGGTCTAGCCATATCTGGATGCTGTTTTGATTATTGAAAAATGTTTTTGATAATTAGCTATAGTTTATCGGGATTGCAGAAACCATCGAGAGATGTGTGACTTCTTCTGTCATCCCATTGCATTGCCGGATATCTGCCATCTTCCGAAGTTTACGTGTGTTTCCGGCACAATAAGTCTGCCGATGTGATGTCTTGCATGCAACTTATGTGCCGTATTCCATTGTTGCGGATCAGAGTGTATTTCGGAAGAGAATCTCTCTGGGATACAGAAATATGATGCACTGAGGAAATGTCAAAGGAAATACCGAAGGATAACAGAAAAAAGAGGAAAGGACGGAAGAGAAGAAAGAGGAAATAAAAAGGAAAGTGGAAAGGAGAAGAGAGACCGCCGCAGATACTACGGCAGCATCTCTTCTGTGTTTTGCTGAGAATATGTTTACTTACCGAACAGTTTTATTCCGAACAGTCCGAACTTAACAGCCGCGATTGCCGCGATACCTGATAAGAACACTGCTATTATGACTGCAGGAGCCCAATAGGATGTACTGCTGCCGGAGTCTGTACCGGAACCGTTTCCTTCGGAACCGCTGCTGTCTGTTCCGTTACCTGTACCGGTGCCGATACCGCCGTTGTCTGTACCGTTGCTGTTACCGTAAGAACCGTCTCCGGATACTGTGTTTACGGTTATGCTAATACGTACATCGGAACGTATGTTTGACATCTTATACCGTCCGTCTGCCTGGAGAGTTATATCTGCGGTTCCGGAGATAACAGAAGGAGATGCAGAATATCCTTCCGGTGCCTGTATTCCGAATAACAGACTGCTTCCGTAAGTAACAGTTACCATAGAAGAAGAAAGAGGACCTCCGTTTGTGTATACAGTATAATCCTGACCGGAATCAAACGTTACGGTGTGTTTCGTCAGTTCGCCGGATGCTGTTAAGGATGTGTCTTCGGTTACCGATACGGTTAACGGATTCGTTTCCGAGTCTGAACCGGACCATTCCTTAAATTCGTATCCTTCCGCGAACAGAGCGGTTACTTCAAGAGTGCTGCCGTGTTCGATTTCGAAGGATCCATCGTAATCTGTATCATCGCTGCTGTTGATGCTGTATTTGTAACCGGATACTCCTCTTCCTTCTTTTGTAAGGGTTACAGTGTACAGAGCCGTAAGCACAATGTCCTGTTCGTCAAGATCTCCGGTTAACGAAACTATGCTGTCGGGACTTCCGGTCTGGGTGCATCCTTCGATCTCTGCCGTTATGTCTCCGGATGTTCCGTGAAGAACATTCAGTATGGTGTAGGTGCTGCCGGAGACTGTTCCGGGGTATTCGGTCTGATCGGAAGCCGATATCAGAGATACCGATGCGTCTTCCGGGGATGCAGATCCGTTTACGGTGAGCGTACCGGATACAGTGTACAGAGCCGTAAGCACAATGTCCTGTTCGTCAAGATCTCCGGTTAACGAAACTATGCTGTCGGGACTTCCGGTCTGGGTGTATCCTTCGATCTCTGCCGTTATGTCTCCGGATGTGAAATGGGGAACTTCGGTTATTTCGTAGTCACCGTTGGAATCGGTGACTGCGGTGTATTCCGGGCCGGAAGACGATGTCAGGGTTACGGTTACGTTCTCTTCGGATGCCCCTCCGGTTACCGTGAGTTTGCCGGATACCGTATACGTATTGATTTCCAGATCAACAGATACCCAGCAATCTTCATCCACAGTTAACGAAAATATCTCGATCTGATGATATCCTGGAATTGTTGCGATAATATTTCCGTATGTGAGGTAGGGAACTCCGGTTATTTCATAGTAACCATCGGAATCGGTGGTTACGGGACCGTATGTATCACCCGATACAAAGGATACGCTCACGTCCGACGTTGTTACCCACTCCTCCCCTTCTACTATATAGGTAGATCCCCTTATTGTATGCCTGTTGATTTCCAGGCTGATGCCACTAGCGGAAATATCTCCGCTCATAGTAACGGATACCTCATCCGTCTGGTGGTATCCTGTTTTAGATACCGTTACGGCATAGGTATTACCTGAGGGAATATCACTTATAGTATATCCTCCGCTTTCGCCTGTAAATGCAGTGTATAATCCGGGTGCTCCGAGAGATACTCTCGCGCCTGCGACCGTACCACCATCCCCATAGCTAACGGTTCCGGATACAGAATGAACTGTGCTGTTCTGAGTCCATGTCATTTCGGTGCAAGTGTATATTTTATCTTTATAATGCAGTTCTCTTCCGTTGGCTCCGGCCATGTCTGACGGAGTGTATCCGGTATCATAGGAATTGATATCTGGGAGGACCAGATACATTGCGGCACTGGATGCACCTGGCAGTACCCATGTCTTACCTGTACTGAAATACGCGCCTACGGTTCCGCTCGCGGCTGCATAGCTGCCGGTAACGGTTACGGTTGACAGGCCTGAACTTTGGAATGCA
>JAIRYF010000001.1 GCA_031267895.1 Candidatus Methanoplasma glyptotermitis | reverse complement strand
TCGCCGCCGCTTTTGTCCTTGTGGCGGTGAGTTTCAGGTTCGATGAGGATGTCTGAAGACAGGATACCGGATTGAACATCTTTCAAAACGTATTACACAATCCGCGGGCGTGCCCGCGGATGTTTTTGTTCTTTCGATCTGCCGTGTCAGGCATACATCATTTCCGATCGGTTTCCCAATTTGTTCAGACTTCGGAAGATGCCGTTAATTGTGAAACCGCACTGCAATCTTTTTATCGGATGGGGGGCTACTCTGGCATGTTGCACATGACCTTCGTCAGAGATTCGGGGAATATAAGCAGAGAAGACACGAATGTAACCGTCAAGGGGTGGGTCCAGGATCTGAGGAATCTCGGCGGGATATCCTTCCTGACTCTGAGAGACAGACACGGAACGATACAGATAACCATGCCGAAAAAGAAGATCGAACCTGCGCTGTTCGAATCGCTCACAAGGCTGTCCAGGGAGTCTGCCATAGCCGTTACAGGGGAAGTGAAAGAAAGCAGCCAGACGGCCCTGGGCGTTGAGATCATACCGACATCTTTCGAACTTTACAGCGAAGCGGCGGTTCCGCTTCCTATGGGTGTTGTCGATAAAGTCAACGTTGAAATGGACACGCGTCTGAACAACAGATTCATGGATCTCAGGAAGCAGGAGTCGAAGGCAGTGTTCGGGATAAGATCTCTGACTGTTGAACTCATATCCGAAGCAATGGCAAAGAAAGGGTTCATAAGCATCAACACACCGAAAATAGTCGCTTCCGGGGCGGAGGGCGGCGCAACGCTGTTCGGTGTAGATTATTTCGGTAAACAGGCATATCTTGCACAGAGTCCCCAGCTTTACAAACAGATGCTCATGTCTGCGGGTCTCGACAGAGTGTTTGAGATCGGTCCCGCATTCCGGGCAGAACATTCCAACACCAACCGCCACGTGACGGAATTTATATCATTTGACGGAGAGATGGCCTGGATTGACAGAGCGGAAGACGTAATGGCGGTTATTGAAGATGCGATAGATCATGTTCTCAGAGGGCTGAAGGAAAGGGGGAAAAATTTCCTTGAAATTATCGGGAAGGAGATTACGATACCGAAGAGGCCCTACCCTGTACTCACATACAGCGAATGCCTCACAATGGTCAATAACTGCGGGCTGCCTCTGAAACACGGGGATGACCTTGGAACCGAAGGAGAAAAAATAATAGGCGACATAATGGCTGAGAGAGGCAGCGACATTTACTTCATAACAGAGTATCCGGAGGAAGCAAAACCGTTTTACATAATGGAAAAAGAAGGCACGGACCTTTCGTTCTCTTTCGATCTTGACTATAAAGGACAGGAAATATCATCAGGGGGGCAGAGGGAGCACAGATACTCCGAACTCGTCGGCAGGATGGAGAAGAAAGGCCTGGACCCCGAGGATTTCGGTTCGTATCTTGATGCATTCAGATACGGGATGCCTCCGCACGGAGGATGGGGTATCGGGGTCGACAGGCTGGTGATGAAAATACTGGATCTTCAGAACGTCAGAGAGGCTATACTATTCCCCAGAGATGTGAACAGGCTGACACCATGATCCACTTTCGGGTATTTTCGAATATCTCAATGCTCATTTTTAATAGGGTCCCGATGATCGTACTGCGATAATATGGCCGCAACCGCAGGAGACGTTTACGAAAGGGAACTCAAATATCTTCTGAGCGGGGATCAGAAGGCCATAACAAAGATGGTCAAAACCTGCAGCGATGACGAGAGTAAATCATACATAATGATGCTGGATGATCCTTTTCTTGTCATAAGGGCCGCAGGCTCCCTCGGCGTAGATCTGGTTGCTCTCAGATGGGATTTTTCGTTCCCGATAGAGGTAAAAAGTTCAGCCGAAGAGACCATGCATTTCAGCAGAAACCCCAGGCTCACAGAGCAGGCTGCGAAGATGAAAGAGACCTGTTTCAGATCCAACCTTCTTCCCATCTACGCATTCAGGCTCAAAAGTGTAAGGGGGGATCCGTGGAGGATATTCACGATCCCTACTGAGGAGAAACTCAGAGGGAGGAACGAACTCCTCCGGAGGAAAATTCCTCAAATGGAGATCACCAGCAATGGAAATTACATTATGAGATGGGCGGATGGGATGAAACTGTGCGATCTTATTTCGTATATGTCTGTGGATATATGATAACAGGCGGCCGTCAGCACTCATAGGGATCATCACCGATCAGTCCGGGTTTCTCTTCATTCGGCCGGCATGCCATCGCGGGTTTTATAGATAATACATGCGACGTGCCGGTTCTCTTATATCTGCTAAGGATTTAGCTTCGGGTACGTATATGTTCTATGACGTACGGAACAACCATACTATCGAAGCAACAGGAACGCCTCATTCTGCATCTCCGGAAGGAGGAGATTCCGAAACCAGAGGAGAAATAAACCCCGGATCAGGGGAAAATCAGAATCCGGAAGAGGAAACTCCGGATGGGCCGTACTTAACCTGGTATTCGCACTGATAGCAACAGCTACAGGTATTGTTGCCGTAGCAGCGGGAAGGAACCGTTACAAAGAATAAGAGGAAGGATATAACATCAAAGACGGAAATACAGATTCCGGAAACAGAATCTGAATTCTTTACAGATAAAACATAAGAAGACCGCCGCATCGGCGGCTGTCTCTCTTCTTTATATTTTCATGTGCACCCTCTTTTTGCGCTGAAGACGGTTCTGCTCCGAGAAGTTTTTCATATATTGCAGAGATTTCTTTGCATCCGGCGCATTGCATGTAACACTGATCTGAGTCCGTCTCTGATAAAAATATCTGCGGCAGGTTCTGTGACACGCAGACGTAATGCGGTTTTGGTCCATTTATCGGTCCGAAAGAAGAAGACTGCAACTGTCTGATGCGGTCTCACGGATGCAATAAGTTTTATTGATTGTCAGCATATGCAGTCGGGATGAGTCTGGATGCTATTGTGGGGGCAATAAGGACATTTCCCGGAGTTACCCGTAAAAAAGCAATACAGGAAATAGTAGGGTCGCTTTCTACGAAATCGTTCCCGTATGTGGCCGCATCGGAGGGAGAAGATGCTGCAGCGATCGAATACGGCGATGATTACATACTGTTCGCTGCGGATGGTATAATGGAATCACTTGTCGACTCCGATCCGTACTATGCCGGATATTTTGCCGTACTCGTCAACGTGAATGATATAGCTGCAATGGGCGGCAGACCGCTGGCGATGGTAGATGTGCTTTCAATATCAAAGAACAAAGTCTGCAGCCGGATCCTCAAAGGGATGTCGGATGCCGTCATGAAATTTAACGTTCCGATCGTCGGAGGACACACCCATCCAGACTGCAAACATAATTCCATAAGCATTTCCATCATAGGGACCGTTCCGAAGAAAGATATAGTGCTCAGCTGCAAAGCCAAAGACAATGACGATATTGTCTTTGTAATGGACCTTGACGGGTTCTATCCGGACGGTTTGAAATATGCATGGGACACCACTTCGAGGAAAGATAGCTCATATGTCAGGGCTCAGATGGAGATGATGTCGACGGTGGCATCAAAACACCTTGTCCATTCTGCAAAGGACATGAGTAATCCCGGGTGTATCGGGACTCTCGGAATGATGCTCGAAAGTTCGATGAAAGGCGGAACCGTGGACGTAGACAGAATACCGGCACCGGAAGGTGCCGATATAACTCAATGGATATTGTCATACCAGGGATGCGGTTTTGTCTTCGCATGCCCTCCGGAGAATTCTTCTGAAGTCATCAGACTTTTCGGTACGGTCGGATGCACCGGTGCGGTCGTGGGCAAAATAGATGACACTATGAAACTCAAAGTTTCTCTGAACGGCGAATCTAAGGTTCTGTTCGATTTTGAAAAGGATATAATAACGGGATGTTCCCCCAAGAAGAAATCGACCAGACCTTAAAAATAACCGTCTCCGTGTATCAGAGAATACCATGTCGTGTGAAATCCGCCATACGAACCTGACGGATGCTGTAACATCGCAAACATAAAAATTCCTCATTTTCGCATGATGTCACGAAATGTACCATGGCGATCGTTCCATGTAATCATAAGTTGTCCATACGGAGAAGTGTTAGGCCACAGAGGTGGACACAGCATAGGGATCCGAGTTGTCCGCATCGCTCCTCAATCCTGCAACCCCGCAAACGTCGGTAGCACGGGGTAAGGCTGCTCCCGTCAGGACCTGACCCGGTTTCCCCGATCAATGTGAGCGGTACGGCCCTCCGGCCGTCCGACACACAAACTCCGACTCTGCAAGACAAGATCTCATGGTCACTCTGCGGGCTCGGACCGTTTGCCATGCCGCCCCCTGCCGTCACCCCCGCTGTTGACGATTGCGGGTACAGGGCACGCCAAGCTCCCCGGCCAAGCCTAACGCCACACCAATCAGCGGAGAATATTTAATATCTTTCCAAGTCGGAGCCTGAATCTGCCCATGTTTCCTCTGTTTGGGGATACATGTTATATATGATCTCGGAGATGGGGGTTATTACCGTGCTAATGAATAGCATGGTAGGTGCGGAAATGACAATATTCGGACTTAGCGACCCCTTCATAATCGGAGCGTACTTATCATGTTTCCTGTGTGTGATACTATGCTGCGCATGGGCTGTGTTCAAGAAAAGCGAAGATGAAGATGAAGGTGATGACTGATGGACGGCGGTGTACCCATCAATCTTTTCATTGTCATGCTGGCCGTGTTCATCGGCGCGACCATACTGCTTGGCGTATACGGATACCGCAACACGAAGAATAACCAGGAATTTCTGCTGGGGAGAAATAAATCTAATTCTGTCTTGATTGCCCTCTCCTACGGAGCAACATTCCTGAGCGCATCGGCCATAATAGGTTTCGGCGGGCAGGCGGCGACGCACGGTATGTCTCTCATATGGCTGTGTTTTCTCAATCTGTTTCTCGGGCTGTTCGTGGCATTTGTAGTATTCGGAACGAGAGTAAGGAGAATAGGAAGAAAACTCGGAGCATCGACTTTTGCGGACCTGCTCGGAAAAATATACGGGTCCAAAGGCATCCGCGCTTTTACCGCGATCATAATCGTCGTGATGATGCCGATATACTGCGCCGCTGTTCTCAAGGGAGGTGTCAACTCACTTGTTGTGCTGACCGGCCTTTACGATTTTCAGGATCTTATACTCATAATAGTGGCGGTCGTTGTCGGACTCTATGTCGTGTACGGCGGGATCATCGCTGTCATGTATAACGATGCTCTGCAGGCCGGAATAATGTTTATAGGCATGGCGGTGATTCTTGTGGTGACGCTGGTCTCTGTTGGAGGATTCACAGCGGCAAACGTGTCTCTTTCGGACCTTTGGTCATCGGGTGCCGGTTCTTCGGCGGGTACACTGGAAGGATTCGGCGGATGGACATCTTTCTCGTCCTTCGGTACGCCGGAATGGATGACCGTTGTCTCCACATTCTTGTTGGGAGTCGGTATCGGAGCACTAACACAGCCTCAGCTGGTAGTTAGGTTCATGTCTGCTAAAAACGACAGGATGCTTAAGAGGTCCATGATAATAGGCAGTATATTCATGGTAGTCATCGTAGGCAGCGCATACACCGTGGGTGCCTTGAGCAATGTGTACTTCTTCGAGAACTACGGTGAGACTGCATTTCAGTATCTGGGAGGGAAGGTAGACTTCATTATACCGGAATTCGTCCTTGATGTCTTCAGCGGTATCAGATTTGGGGATGTTTTCATATGTCTCTTTATACTGTCGCTGATCTGCGCTGCGATATCCACGATAAGCGCACTTATGCACACGATCGGAGTCGCCGGAGGATACGATCTGTTCACTCTGCTCAAAAACAGAAAGAATGAAAACACCGAAGATTCAAGGTCGCTTAGAGTAAACAGGAGCGTAACGGCCGTTGTGATGATCCTGTTGGTCGTTTACTGTTACCTGATGCCGGACGATATCATTGCCAAAGCTACATCTCTGTTCATGGGCTTGACAGCGGCTGCTCTTCTTCCTACAATGGCATACGGCCTGTACTCAAAGAGGCCGCGAAAAGATGCGGCGTTCGCCAGCATATTGGCCGGAACAATAGCGTATCTGTTCTGGGCACTGTTCATCAATGCCGGTACTTCTGTATTCCTTCCCGTGTGCAAATGGCTTACGGGCAACAAGGTGCTGTTTATGGATTCCTCGCTGATGTATGTGGATGCCCTGATAATTTCCCTTCCCCTGTCCGTATTGACTCTGGCGTTGGTCTGTGCCGTGAAACGGAATTCCGCCGGGAAACTGAATGATGCAGATCATGAGATAAAGGCAGCTGATTCTGCCCGGGAACCGGATAATTAAATCGCTGTCCGGCAAAAAACCCTTATGAAAAAGGAGAGACAAAGCTTCTCTTGCAGCAGAGGATATGTGGATAAAGAGGATGGGACAGATGCCGTCATGCAGGCGATGCATGCCCTAATGTGCGAGAAATACACACACCCGGGGAGAAACCAAAGGGAGAATCGATGCCTCTGGGGTACTTAATCTGATATTATCTGTGCATGTGCGTGAATTATATATACACAGGTCAATGCGCACTATCGTGCACCGTAAGGAACGGTGCTTTAACAGAAGGTGCAGCAACCCATGAACACAAAATCTCTGAAAGGAATCCTTCCTCTGTCAAAACATCCGCCTGCCAGTACAGGGAGATCTAGATAATTTACAGAAAACTGCCCATATTTGTGCGCAACCATTTATATGGGCGTATAGATGCACCAGTACGCACCGTGAAGCAATATGGTGCAATATAATGAGGAGCGAGACATTATGGATATCAAGCCTCTGAGAGGAATCATTTATTCCTCTTCCGTTAATACTCCCCGCCCACACAGGGGGGGGGGGAAATTATAATTTCCCCAGCCGTCTGAATATAACTGTATTATTTGCTGCTGCTCTGTTTCTCGCAGCAGCATTCTTTGTAACGTATTCCGAATCTAATGAGTCGGATGCTGCGAATATC
>JAIRYF010000006.1 GCA_031267895.1 Candidatus Methanoplasma glyptotermitis | reverse complement strand
ACCATTCCACGCTTGTAAAGTTCTCCAAGAGAATGAAAACGGACATGATGGACAGAATCCTGAGATATATCACAGAGATGTTATGCGGCAGGGACATGATCGTTGCCGCGGATGCAACGCGATTCTCGTGCTCTAACGCATCCAGGCATTTCGTGAAAAGACTGAGGGAGATGGGTCTGAAAGACGGAATAACTTACACGAACACGGCAGTGAGGGGGTTCTCTAAGGCATCATTCGCCGTGGACACCGAGACAAAGATGATACTCGCATGCGACTGCGCGGATTCCAACCATGCCGATGTGAAGAGAATGACATTCCGGTGGACGATCTTGCAGAAAGTGCATTCAGCATATCCTTTGTGGTCGCCGATAAAGGATACGATGCGGAATATGTGCACCGGAAGATCCGTGAAAGACTTCACGCAGAGACCATGATCCCGATAAGGAATATGGCCAGACCGTCCAAAGGCGAGAGCACAAAGAAAGCGAGAGGATTCTACCGGGGTGTAATGAAACATCATTTCAGCAGGGAAGTATACAGCCGCAGATCTCTGGTTGAAACGGTGAATTCAATGGTCAAGCGTAAGATGGGAGATGTGGTCTATGGGAAAAGCGAGACATCAAGACATAAGGAAGTTCTGTTCAGATGCCTAGCCCACAATCTCAGGAGGCTGATAGATCTAAAGTATTCGCCCTGAGGATGGTTTCACCAGAGCCATGTTGCCACTATGCATAAATAGCACAATGGTCATTCAGTCCCTCAGTTGTTGTACAAAACAGCTAAAGGACGGAAAAATATGTTTTCAAATGTAAACGGATACGAAATAAACATGCCAAGAAAATATGTGGAATTATCCGATGACGAAATGGAGTATGATGGAGGATTTGGATGGGCCATTATAGGGGCTATTTGTAGTGTAGTGTCTGTTGCGATAACTGTCGCAATGCCAATCATACCCGATGACTACAAGAAAATTGCCACCGCAGTTTCAGTCGGACTCGGAGTAGCGGGGGCTGTATTGACTTTTGGGGCCACGAGCAGTGCCTTAGCTGCAAACACGGCAGTGACAACACAGCAGGCTGCGGCATACGTGGTCACAAATGTTCACGCTAACGCAGCATCGGTTGTTGTTGCAGGTGCCTCAGCCAAATATTGGACCTGAATCTACTGGGCATAAGCCCACAAATTTTGGTCTGGGGTTGAGTGGAAAGGTACACTCAACCCTAACATGATCTGGAACGCTCGCGTCTACACAGGCCCTCGGATCCATGCCTATGCTGTAACCTCCGGAGGATACGCGACCGATAGGTTTGTCCTTTTGCCTTCCAAATATCGGAGACAGCTCACGCTGTCTCCTCCCATATGGACTCTGATACGTACAACCCAGATGTCGTGTCTGAAATAAATTCGTAATGCGATCGGACTCGCTCATAGTTCAATCAGAAGAACCATTCGATTTAATTCCGTATAACAGCACAGAGCTGTGCCTAAGGAAGAATGGGGAATTTTTCACTAAAATTCTTGGATTGAAAGATCTAATCCTAAATCTTCGGATTGTATGGAATACGACAGTGTAACTATTATCCAATATACCTACTACTTTGGAATATGTAAAGCAATGGATGGTTTGGTTAACAAAGAAAACCAAACTCATCATTAAGGGTCTGGGTTGTGCTCCGAGATACTACATAGGCATATGTCCTTTCGGCACAGCCCCTCCAAACATCATCCTTCCCCAGTGCGGAAACTCTGTCATTCTCCTGACCGCTACGGTGATTTCTTCTTTTGGGCAGTGGACTTCAATCTCTGCCTTTCGGTTGACTTTCTTTCATTCTTTCAAACAAATTCGTCGGCTATGAATCGATACAGCCTCCTACGCGGGAGAACAAAAATCTCATAAACGGATATCCTGCGTGCCGATCTCTACTCTCTGCAATGCTGCAGCACCTGTGTTTACGATTTATTTCCCTTTTTTCTTGCTGTTCTTTGGCATTTTCATAAAATCAAGCAATAACACAACTCTAAGCGCAATCAATCCTATGGCAGTTATTGGAATAAGAAATACCAACTCCATAGAGGAACATCATCATTTAAGTGATAAAATTTGTGTTTCAGGTTAGGTAAGTTTTGCGCGGAAATGATTTGGAGTACTCCTGGAATAAAGATTATTACGCTCTTAGCGACCGTATGTCCGTGTGACTTTCCTGGTTATGCTGAAGCCTTGTTGCCCCCCCCCCCCATCAGGTAGTGCCTCTCACCCATTTCGTATACGACGGCTGAGTTATCCGAAAAGCAAGCAACCGAACTATTAGGGGTGTGTGTCTGACTTATCGGCCTTAAATCTTCGGTTGTGCATTCTACATCAGAACGTCACAGTCTTCCTGTCCTTCAGGCTCTCTGAGTACAAAAGTCTCTCCGACATTACTGCTGAATACCACAATCGTGTTCCCTATGATCATCAGCAGAAACAGAGTACATTTGGCACAAGTGTCAAACTCGGGTTTATTACTCACGAGGATTATATGGCATCAGATAATATGACTGCAAAGATAGGTTTTATCGGGGCCGGGAGAATGGCCGAGGCTATGATAAGGGGGCTGATCTCAGAAGATGTTTACTCGGAAGACGAGATCATAGCATGCGCTCCGAGCAAGGCAACCAGAGACAGAATAGCCAGTGAGCTTGGTATTGCCATGTTCAAAACCGCTTCGGATATCTCCAGACTGACAGATGTTGCCGTCATAGCGGTGAAACCCGGGCATATAGCCGGACTCTTTACGGAAGAAAAACTTACATTCGGGCCAAAACATCTGGTGATAAGCATAGCTGCCGGCATCAGAATAAGCACTCTGGAATCATATGTGCCAGATGCGAGAATTGTGCGCGCAATGCCCAATCACTGCTGCATGGTCTTGGAAGGTGCCTCCGGCTATTCCGGAGGAACACGGGCCACAGACAGAGATATAGAATTGGTAGACAGGATACTGTCCTCGGTGGGACTGGCCGCAGAGGTCAGGGAGGACGATCTCGATGCGGTTACCGGAATGTCGGGGAGTTCTCCCGCATTCATGTACATGTTCGCCGATGCTATAATAGATATAGGGAAAAAGAACGGACTCCCCGGCGATGTAGCGGCAGATCTTGTAGCTCAGTCACTTGTCGGTGCCGGCAGAATGATGCTTGAAACCGGGATGACTCCGAAAGAACTCATCGACAGCGTATGTTCTCCCGGAGGCACAACGATAGAAGGGATCAAAGTACTTGACGAAAAGGATATGCGTTCGACAGTCTGCGAGGCGATAGAAGCAGTGATAAAGAAGTCAAAATCCATGGGCGGCTGACCTCAGTCATCCTATGCAGGAACGTATGAGTCCGGAGATCACGCGCGGAGCGTTTTTCCATACGGAACCAGCCTTCCAATCAAGGTTGTTTTTGTCGCAGACAGTGGAGTTCATCAGATTCACGCCTTCCGCCTTTATTTCCCACAGTCTGTCTTCCCGATCCTTTCCGTCGGGGATTGCCATAATTTCATCGATCCTGTGCATGAGAGAGCGTGCTGTTTCTGTTCTTTCCTTTCTCTGCCTGAAGACATCCTCAGATATTCTGGAACTTTCGTATTCCATTGCTGCGAGTTCGATAGCCGCATCGTAAGATGTTTCCGCTATCATATCTCTGTCCATCCACTTTGTTTCATACGAAAGCACATGTTTCCAGGACGGGTTTTCAAGAAGTTTTTTGTGCTCCTCCAGAGTCCTTGCGAAGAATCTGTAGCCCCATTTGTCTGGTTCCTCGAACACCCTGCTCCCTGGATCAACAAACGGGGCAAAGGGCGCATTATATATGAACAGATTATCATCCCTCCCGACAAGCCTCCACAGTTTTTTGGATGCCTTTGCGCTGTCCAGTGCCGATTCTCTTGTCTGTAGCGGGAGTCCGGTCATATAGAACAGATCAAATCTGCCGCAGCCGTTACAGAAAGCGGATTCCACCGATTTCTCTATTGCCTCGTTCGAGTATCCTTTGCCAAGCGCATATCTTATGTTTTCATCATGAGAGTCGGGAGAGAACTCTATGCTCCACCCTCCTTCAAAAGCCCTGTCGAGTTTCGAGAAGTACTCGTCTCCCGCCCCTCCGAAGAGTTCGACAACAACATGATTTTTTATTTTTCTGTCTCTGACCTCTTTGAGGAACTTTTCTGCGTAGCCGCTGCTCTGCTGCCTCAGATCGCCGACTATGAATATCGGGGTGTCCAGATAACTCTGGATCATGTCCATATCCTCAGCCAGTTTCTCCGGACTCCTGTAGGCCGGTGCTTTCCTGCACACCGTCTTTCCGTTAGCATAGCCGGAGCCGCCGCATTCGGCACAGCCCAGGGAACATCCCCTTACCGTGAACACCGAAGTCAGGGGAAGTTTATCCCATCCGTACCACGGAAGCGCGCCTTTGATATCTCTGTATCTTATGGCATTTTTTATCATCATCCCGTAATCAAACTTGATTTCGTCCAGATTTTCCAGGGAATGGGATATTCCGTTGTTTCGGACCCTGCCGCAGTCATCCTTCCAAACGAGATTCGGCACTTCGGACAGATCTCTGCCGTCCTGAATTGCGGACATCAGCTTCACGGTGGGTTCCTCGGTGGTGTCTCCTCTCATCACCATATCCGCCTCCGGCCTTGCGATCAGTTCTTCCCAAAAATAAGACGAAGTGAGTCCTCCGAATTCTGTTTTTGAATCAGGATGATATTTCTTGACGATCTTGGCGATCTCGGTTGCTCCGTGAACATGGGGCATCCAGTGAAGGTCTATCGCGAACACGTCCGCATCCAGGGATTTTATCCTTTTTTCGACATCGAATCTGTCATCCCGAAGCATCTGCACTGCGAGGTTCACGATCCTTGTCCTGAATCCCGCCGCTTCCAGATGAGACGACATAGTCATGAACCCTATCGGATACATCTCGAACACCGGCGACGAAGGTATCACATCGCTGACCGGACCGTAGAATATTGGTTTTTTCCTGAAGTCGTACACACTCGGAGCATGCAGAAAAATTATATCGGAACGGGGCACATCACTCACCGTACCGTCTCACCCGCTGCTGGTACGATCTTACCGCCCTCAGCAGATCTATTCGTCTGAATCCGGGCCAGTAAACGTCCGTAAAATACAGTTCAGAGTATGCCAACTGCCAAAGCAGAAAATTCGAGATTCTTATCTCCCCCGAAGTCCTCAGAATCAGATCCGGATCTGGCATATCCGATGTGTACAGGTGTTCGGAGAACAGTTTCTCGGATATGTCGTCAAGCCCCAGTTCGTTATCTGCCACCTTTCTTGCGATGTCTTTGACAGCCGATATTATCTCCTGCCTGCTTCCGTATGCCATCGCAACATTGAAGTTGAATTCCGAATACGATGATGTTTTTTCGTCGGCGTATTTTATCGCATCCCTGACACTGTCCGGCAGGGTGGAACGGTCTCCGAACACACGGATCCTCACCTTATTTTCATGAATTTTTCTGTTATCTGCCATCCTGTACAGTGCAGCCTCCGACAGCTTCATGATAAAATCCACCTCTCCCTTGTCTCTTTTGAAGTTTTCTGTAGAAAATGCGTACACGGTTACATGGGGAATCTTCAAATCCAGACACCATTCGAGCATCTCCTCTATCTTCTCCTCCCCCCTCGTGTGGCCCTTGTCCTTATCGCCGTCCAAAAATTCTGCCGCATACCGCCTGTTGCCGTCCATGATTATGGCAATGTGTCTCGGCATCGGCCCGTTTAAGGTATCTTTGACCAGAGCCCGCTCGTACATCTTGTGTGCCGTCCTGGAGAACAGTTCGGGGAATTTCATGTTATCATCCGAAATCCCCTGGTATTCCCGCGGCCTCCCCGCCCATGTCAAAACAGCCTATGGCCGCGACGGCACCTATCGCGCCCTTCATGCCGGTGATGCTTATGATCTGCACTCCGTTCTCTTCCGCTGCTCTGATCGCATCCTCCTCGCTCAGAAGTTCTGTTTTCGCCCGTCTGCCGTAATCTCTGAGGCCGTCCGGGATCGAGAGGCCTTCGAAAACGGTCATTACGGCATCCCTGGAATACGATTCCTTTCCGATGAAATCCCTGCAGTATTCGATCAGTGCCGGGATATCTTCCTCCCTGACTGCAAATGATACTGCGGTCGAACAGCAGTTCGTAGTCTTGTTCGGAACCTCGGGATTCAGCTGAATTATTCTGTGATCGATGAAACTGCCTACCGGACAGCTGATGCCCATTTTCAGAGCTGCTGCCCATGATGCGCCCTTCTCTTTGGTATCTGTGTCATCTATGCCCACTACGACCCTGACCGTCTTCGGCGTTATGATATCTACGTGGGCGGTATATGCCCCCCCTATCATGAAATCATCCGGGTACTCTGTCTGTATGACATCCGGACACTGAGCAATGCAGGCCCCGATCCCGACCGTCGCCCCGGCTATGCCGTACCAGGTAGTCCTTACTCTGTCTCCCTCTACTCTGAGGGCGGACAAACCCTGTCCTCCGACATGCCTGGACACCGGGCCGAAGTTCAGTTCCCTCTCCCCTATCACAGCATCCATTATCAGAGTATGTCCTTCCAAACGTATCTTCTCTATAACTCCGCCGGATCTCCTGCGGTTCAGCAAATCCCACTCGCCCGGTCCCCGCGATATGCATTTCTCCACTATCTGTGCAATGCCTTTTTCCTCATCCACCATCGTAAGGAATCCCTTACAGAACATCTGGCCGTATTTCTGTCTGACCTCATCAGGTCTGAGAATCCAGACCATGATCACTCCTCTTCTTCCTCGGGACTCTCTTCCTCTCCTTCTCTGTCCGGAACATCCGCAACGGACAGGAACTCGGACGGGACCTGGTCGCAGAGATACACCGTCTTCGCAGCCCTCCCTATCTCGATCCCGGCATCTATGCAGCCAACCGTGTCTATCGCCAGTATTACCGGATCGTCAATCCTCGCGGATCCGGCTTTCACCGCATCCTCGTAAGACAGCGAAAGGTGAACCATTGCTCTGTCGGACGGGAAGAGTCCGTCTTCAAGTATGGCATCCCGTTCCTCTTCGGCCGTCGGATAGTACAGAGTCTCCGGAATGTTATCCACAGGCAGTCTCAGACTCAGCTCGATCGTATGGCCGTATGTGGCTCTCACATCGGCCCCCGATATCTGGTACCTTCCTTTCGGGTCGGTCTCCGCCATGGCCTCCATATGGTGTGTTCTCAGCCATTTCATTCGGGGATTGTTTGATTTTACGACGGCAACTATATCCCTCATATCCACAAATCCCTGTTCATCCATCTCCAGGTCGAACTTCCCGTGTCTTAAGATGGCTGCCATCGTTCTGCCGAGCTTCTCCAGTTCGTAGTCGCTCATCAGGAACTTTCCTTCTTCCCCGCATATCGGACAGTGTTCATCACGGAAGTAACCGTGATCCTCGCATTCCCTCATCATTTGATCACCTTGAAACAGCGGCTCTCTCTGCAGCCGCCACTGTGTTTGCCATCAGCATACAGATCGTCATCGGACCGACCCCTCCGGGTACGGGAGAGACGGCAGACGCTTTATTCCGGACACTTTCGAAATCAACATCTCCGACCAGCCTCTGTCCTTTCGGCGAGTTCGGGTCATCAATCCTGTTGGTACCGACATCGATCACGACCGCCCCCTCCTTCACCATGTCTGCAGTGATGAAATTCGGTCTTCCCATGGCAACTATCAGTATGTCGGCCTGCCTGGTTACAGACGGGAGATCTTCCGTCCTCGAATGTGCGACGGTGACTGTCGAGTCGGCTCCGTCCCCTTTCTGCATCATCATGGCTGCAATCGGCTTACCGACTATGTTGCTCCTTCCGACCACGACGACGTGCTTTCCTTCGGTTTCTATGCCGGAACGGATCAGCATCTGCTGCACCCCCGCGGGAGTTGCCGGAAGGAATTCCGGCTCCCCGATGAGCATTTTGCCTACATTGAGCGGGTGAAAACAATCAACGTCCTTCCTCGGATCTATTGCATTTATAACCGTCTTCTCATCAATGTGGGACGGAAGAGGCAACTGTATCAGAAACCCGTGGACCGAGCTGTCGCCGTTGAGTTCCCCGACCTTTTCCAGGAGTTTTTCCTGCGTTGTGTCCTCCGGTAACACCGTTGTGACCGAATGCATACCGAGTTCTTCGCACTTTCTGCCTTTCATTCTCACGTAGACCTCGGACGCAGGATCATTTCCCACAAGAACAACTGCCAGACCCGGTACCGTTCCTCTGCCTCTGAGAGCTTCGATCCGGATAGCCAGCTCAGAATATATGCTGTCGGAAACATCCTTTCCGAGAATAAGGCGGGCACCTGTCATAGCAATGGGTCGTAGGGCACTCTGTTATATTATCCCTACCGTCACGGCCGCCTCCTGAAGGGCGGTCCGCCGATCTGAACGAACCTGCCTGCATCCGAAAATTATTCCGCGAAGAACGCCGGTTTGCGACATATTTCCGGACACGCTGCCACAGACAGACAATATGTCTATGTCGGCCGGCAGAAGGCTCCTGTTTCCCAAAAAGGGAGACCGGGATTCCGAATAAAGCATTTGTATGCCTGGGTATCGAAACCTGCCGCTGCGGATCAATACCCTTCGGAGAGAAGCTTTCGGAATTCGAAAATATCAATGCATAGGAAAACGCCTGTGAGGAAGGGGGCCGCAGATGCGGCAGTCCCGTGTTTATGTTCAAAAGAATCAGTTACCGTACTCATCCTTGTTCTTCCTGCGTTTCGCGATCATGGTCACAAGCATAAGGCCGAGGAACACCGCGATTGCAAGTATAACAGCCCAATACGGTATTATCGTTCCGCCGGCGGGAGCTGTTACGCCCCCGGGACCGTCTGCCGTCACGGTTACGGCCACATGAACATCCGAATGTATGTCGGACATCTTGTACCATCCATCTGTCTGAAGGATGATCTTCACATTTCCGGAGACGACGGAAAGAGATGCCGTATATCCTTCGGACGCACGTACGGCAAATATTATACTTTCTCCGTCAGTTGCGGTTATCGGCGAAGACAAGGGAGAACCGTCTGCCGAATATACCGTATAGTTAAAGCCGGAGTCGATCGTGACGGTGTGCCGCATTGAGTAGCCTGACGCTGTGAATGAAATACCGCCCGTTACTTCCGATACGGTAAGCGGATTATCCCGGGAATTCGGATGCCCGAACCATTCATAGAATGCATATCCTTCCGACGGCAAAGCCGTTACGGCAAGGCTGCTGCCATGTTCAACGCTGAATGGTCCGGTGTAGCCGGCTGCGGCACCGCCGTTGATGCTGTATCTGAATCCGCCTATTCCGATCCCTTTAATCAGAGTAACGGTGTACTTATTGGTTTCCAGAGTCAGATTCTGACCTGTCAGATCCCCGGTAAGAGATGGCACAGTTGGAGTAACTGTCTGAGTGTGTCCTGTTATCGCTGCCGTAATGTTTCCGGATGTTCCATAAGGCACGTTCGATATGGTGTAAGCTCCGCCGGTTACAGTGGTTGCATGCAGCGATCCCAAATACACCTCAACGCCGACATTGGATTCCCCGCCGGTTACTGTGAGTGTTCCCGATACCGAGTACTTGTTGATTTCCAGAGTCAGATTCTGACCGGTCAGGTCCCCCGTAAGAGACGATACGCTGGGAGTAACCGTTTGGGTGTATCCTGTTATCGGTGCCGTAATGTTTCCGGATGTTCCATAAGGCACGTTCGATATGGTATAGGCTCCGCCGGTTACAGTGGTTGCATGCAACGATCCGAGATATATTTCCACTCCGACGTCAGATGCCCCGCCGGTTACCGTGAGGGTTCCCGATACCGAGTACTTGTTGATTTCCAGAGTCAGATTCTGACCGGTCAGGTCCCCTGTAAGAGACGGCACGTTCGGAGTAACTGTCTGAGTGTATCCTGTTATAGATGCCGTGATATCTCCTGTTGTGCCGTAGGGAACTCCGGTTATGGTGTATGTTCCGCCTGCCGCTGTGACTGCGGCGTATGATCCGAGAGATACCGTCACGCCGACATTGGATGCCCCGCCGGTTACTGTGAGGGTTCCCGATACCGAGTACTTGTTGATTTCCAGCGTAATGTCCTTTCCGGTTGCGTCTGCCGCCAGTGAGGATACGTTCGGAGTAACTGTCTGAGTGTATCCTGTTATAGATGCCGTAATGTTTCCGGATATTCCGTAAGGAACCCCGGTTATAGTGTATGTTCCGCCGGCTACGGTGGTCGCATGCAGCGATCCCAAGTACACCTCAACACCGACATTGGATGCCCCGCCGGTTACGGTAAGAGTACCGGATACTGAATACACAACAGAATCCCATGACGATGTGCCGGCATTCCAAGCATATTTTGTATTGCTGTAAGTCAGTTCTCTTCCTGCGGCTCCCGCTATGCCCCCTTTTTTGTCAGCGTTATCGGGACCATAATCCAAGGGACTGATATTCGAAAAGGTCAGATACTTTGCGGCATTGGGTGCATTGGGCAGTTTCCATGTCTTGCCTGTACTGAAATACTTACCTATGATTCCCAGCGTGCCTGCATAGCTGCCTGTGACTGTCACTGTTTCGAGACTGGTGCATCCGTCAAATGCATAGACACCAATAGTTTTCACGCTGTCAGAAATGGAAACTGATTTCAGAGCTGTGCAAACTCGGAATACCCCAGTGCCGATGATTGTCGTACCCTGTATGGTTGCGGATGTCAGGCCGGTGCAGCCTGCAAATGCCGAACTGCCGAGGGATAATACACTGCCCGGTATGTTAGCGGATGTCAGGCTGGTGCAGTAATAGAACGCATAGATTCCAATGATTGTCACGCCGTCCGGTATGCTGACGGATGTCGCAACAGAGCATAAATAGAACGCATAATCGCTTATGGATGTCACACCCGGGCTTATTACGATGCTCTTTATGTTCGCTTTCTCACTTTCCCACGGTGCCCCGCCGACCGGATAACTAGGCATTACGCCGTTGCCGGATATTGTAAGAACGCCGTTCGTAAGGTCCCATGTTAACTTGCCTGTGTTCCCGCCGACGGCATCCGAATCGTCGGATTCTGTGTACATTGAGGCTAGTGCCGCAGCCATGAAGAGAGCGGCGGCAGATAGGACAATGAGGTTTCTGCGGGAGATCATGGTTCTCCCACCTCCCAGTACGGTCCTGAGGAAGAGACAATTATTTTCAAAAGCTTCGTATTCATAAGTTTACTCCCCGCCGTATGCACCGCATTACGGTACACGACGTAGTATTGGCTTATGTGTATATTTAATATGTGTATTTAACACAGGCTACGCCATTTATTTCATGAATAATCTAGTGTTATCTCCTATAAATATATATTAAATCAATCTGCACAAACGGCTGGCCGGCTGGTTTATTTCTATCTATCTTCGCGTTCAGTCTCAGCCAACAGATTTACGGGAAGAGGCCGACTCAGTCCTTCCCGTTCTGAAAATATTCGGCGGCATCGGACACGGACATCGGCTCGAACCCCATGCCGACTATGCCGTCTATGACTGCCCGCACATTCTCTGCGTTTCGGGAGACCTCGTCCGGAGCCATGATCCCTCTGTCCCGCGATTCTGCCATATGCCATGTGTGCGTGGCAAGAACAAAGATGTCTTCTCTGATCTCCGATGCCATGTTCACATAGTCCTCCGGCATCCGTTTTCCTTCATGCATAGGCCACAGATATGCGGCGATCTTGTTTCCGGAACGGTCGCGGCCTTCGGGAACGGGCACCTCAGTGACGCCGCCGGAAAGCATGCGGGGCCTGATCGATCCGCCCATCTGGGCATACATTGACGAATCATACCGGATCCCGAATTCCGGGAGGATTCCGAGCACGGTCTCGTTTATCTTCATGTACGGTGCGCGGAAGCTCACCGGATCCCTGCCTGCCGCCACGCGTACGGATCTGACGGCTCTGCCTAAGCATTCTCGGATCTCCTGTCCGCTCATGGATGTCATGTCTTCGTGATCGTACCCGTGCACTCCCACTTCGTGTTCGGAGAGACCTTTTGCGGATACGTTTTCGAGGGTTCTGCCCTCGGCAAAGAATGTCGCTTTCACGCCTGCGTCTCTGAGAATCTCAAGCAGGATATCCAATCCCGCCCGTGCCGATCCGAATCTTGGAGAATTTCCGTCCCCTCTGTCTGCGGACCCTGCAGCGGCGGCACCCGGAATCCTGATGTTTACGTCCCTGTCGAGATCTGCCGTGAAGCAGAACACCCTCATATTACCTTGTCCTGGGGGGTGCCACCCTTTTGAGGAGCATACCTTCTATGTCATACGGTTTATATTTCGTGGAAAGTTCCTTTGCTCTTCGGACTTTTGCCTCGTTGTCACCGTATATTTCGAACAGCACATCTCCCTTCTCGACTCTCTGACCCTTCTTCATCATCAGCATTATCCCCGCACCTTTGTCGGACGGGGAACCCGCAGCCTTCGCCACGGATACAAGGTCTTTGTTGGATATTGTGTGTACATACCCCGATTTCGTTGATACTACCGCCGCCGTGAACTCTCCCGGAACTAGGTCATCCGACTTTATGTCATAATTACCGCCCTGTGCGGCGACTATTTCTCTGAATTTTTTCATGGCTGCGCCCGAGTCGAGGATCTCTCTTGCTCTCTCTCCCCCGTTGGTCATCCCCTCCATCTCAAGTATTATGCCGGCGATATCGCACGCCTTCTCGATGACACTCAGAGGGTGTTTCTCTCCTTCCAAAATGCGTATGCACTCTCTCGCCTCCAGCCTGGGGCCTATCGCGCTTCCGACCGGCTGATCGGCATAAGTTATCGCACATTCCACGTGTATTTTGAGTTTGTCTCCCAGATCCATGAAGTCCCGGGCATATTCTCTTGCAACCTCGATAGTGGGGACCTTGGTCCCGGAACCTGTCGGAATATCCACGACAAGATGCGTCGCTCCTATCGCCAATTTCTTACTCAGAATGGATGCTAGCAGCTGCGCGCGCGGGTTTATCCCCAGCGGATGTTCAACCTTTATGACGAGGTCGTCCACGGGGGCGAGATTCATCGCCCCTCCCCATGCCAGAACCCCTCCGACCTCTTCAGATATCCTCTTCAGCGTCTCTGCATCCATCTCCACATCGCAGAATGTCTCGACAAAATCGGATGTCCCGCATGCGCTGCTTATGGCTCTGGATGAGGTTTTGGGCAGCATGAGTCCCGCTGCCGCGACTATGGATACTACGATGGGAGTTATCTTGTTTCCCGGAACCCCCCCCATGCTATGGAAATCATATACCGGGGAGCGGTCGAATTCCACTCTGTCCCCGGTGTCCACCATGGCCTCGGTGAATGCCGCAATCTCTTCGATATCCATGCCGTTTATGTAAAGTGCGGTGAGCCATGCCGATATCTCTATCTTGGAGAGCCGATTCTCGAGGATATCCGCGACTATCGCAGATATCTCTTCCTTCGACAGTTTTCCGCTGTCCATCTTTTTCCTTATGTTCCTGACGGACTCGGGGCTGTTGGCATACACGATGTTGAGTTCGTCTCCGTCGGATGCTTTTATCCTGTTCCTCAAGTTGCCCGAAAGCACTGCCTCCCCGGGGCTGACGAAATCGGAGACGTTCAGAAGTGCCGTGGTCGACCCCTTTCCGTCTATCTTCACTCTGTCGTTGTCCTTCGCACCTATCTTCAGAGAATCCTCTTTGCTTATGATAACCGTCGGCTCGGTGCCTATGTCCAAGAACTTCACTTTTATTTTCATTTCATTCCCCACCTGTCAAGAGCCTCTTTAAGCTCCGGATGAGTCTCGGCGTAGACTCCGACGTCGATACCGTCGAATGCCGCATCCACCGCCTGCGACATACCGATCGCTCCTTTTCTGACTCCTCCGGGGTGTCCGGCAACTCCGCCGCCGGCCTGTATCTGCACATTTCGTCCGGATGCCTGCATTATCTTTGCCACCACTCCGGGATACACCCCTCCGGAACATACGGGCATCATCGTTTTGTATCGGATGTCTTCCGTCAGGCAGGCTTGAAGACTGTCACGGTCCCCTTCGGCACTGCCGGCCATCTTCCCGGCCCCGAGAGTTCCTATGTGGAGCGCATCCCCTCCGCACATCCTCACCAGTTTGGTTATGGGAAGCATCGATATTCCGTGGAGCGGGTCTTTCGTGAACGCCCCGTGCATTGTACGGTGCACATGTATCGGAATCTTTATCCCAGGGTCTTCGGCCAGGGCCTGTACTGCCGCAAATCCGCATGTTATGACATCAACCATTATCTGCTTGGCACCCCATGATTGGACATCTTCGGCCAGACTGACAATTTTATCTCCGTTGGTGCTGACGTTCACGGCATGGAGCATTTTACGGCCTTCCTCGGCCAGTCTGTCCAACGATTCGGCCACGGCCTTTGTCCTCTCCTCGATCGGACAGAACGTCTGATCCACGAGCGTCTCGTCGTCTTTGCTGTTGGTCAGGCCTCCGCTTCCCGCTTCATATACGTATTTTGCGGTGTCTTTCGGAGAAAGACCTATTTTCGGCTTCACTATCGTTCCGACAAGAGGTTTATCCGGACGGTCCAGTATCTTCCTGAGGCCGTCCGTACCGAACTTCGGCCCTTTGTATTTCCTCATTATACCAGGCGGAAACTGCACATCCTCCAGCCTCACCCCCCGAAGCGACTCCAGGCCGAACAGATTGCCGGCTATAACGCTGAGAATCTGAGGTATTCCCCCAACATCAATGCTGAAATCTTCTTCGGGGAATGCCAGGGTGACACTGTCTCCTTCAATGCCGATGATCTTCGCACCGTAATTCCTGAATATCTTATCATCCAGGGTCGATATCCCGGTCCATGTTCCGGTTGACTGTTCCGCGGCGAGTGCTTCCGCCGCTTTTTCGATCGGGAGGTCTGTGGTCACGCGGTATCTGCATATAACATGCGAACTGCGATCCGCACCCTCTTTCGTATGCATGTACGAGTAGGGCTTCATAGTCTGTCCCTCATGCCGAATATGCCATCTCCTATCTGTCTCATCATGACATCGTACACCGACCCCGGCGAAATTATCCCCAGTTCTGTTATTATCGCGTCTATGTACTTTGCGGGTGTAGTGTCAAACACCGGATTGTATACCTTCACCCCCTCCGGAAGCAGTTCTTTATCTGCAATCTCGCCGCAGTCCCTTTCTTCAATAGCCACCGTATCTCCGAACACGGTCATCGGAGAGAACTTGTATGTCTCTGCACAGACGTTGAACGGTACTCCTGCCTCATCCGCCGCCAGTGCCAACTGCGATGTGCCTATCTTATTCACAAGGTCTCCGTTCGATACCACTGTGTCTGCGCCGACAAATACTCTGTCTGTTTTCTTCATGACAGAACGCACGGCACTGTCAACGATCAGCGTTACGTCCACTCCCGCCTCGGAGAGTTCCCTTACTGTCAGCAGCCCCTGCCTCCACGGACGGGATTCTGTCGCATACACTCTTATGTTCTTGCCTTGGGCATTGGCCTCTTTTATGACACCCAATGCGGCGGCACTGTTGCAGTGAGTGAGCAGAACATCCCCGCTGCACACCTGTCTGGCACCTATCTTCGCTATGAACTCTGCCGCCTTTGAAGATGATTCAGCGAAAAGCCTTGCATTTTGTACCACCGAATTCTTGGCCTCATCCAGAGAAGATGCGCCGCACACGTCTTTCACACATGTCTGGACTCCATTCCGCAGCGATACCGCCGTCGGTCTGGATTCCAGAAGGATGTCCGCCGCGGTCCCGAGGTCCTTTCTGAAATCCTCCAGGGAGCGGCCCCGATAATTCTCGGCGAATTTTCCCATAGCCGCGGCTCCGGCACGGGCTATCCTGCCCGCACCCCTTACCTTCATGCTCCTGATCTCGGATGCCATATGCCGGACTGTATCAAACACAGATACCTGAACGTCCTGCGGGATTTAATATATGTGTGCATCCGGTGCCGCAGTTTCGCGGCTCGGAAAAGATTCACAGAAGTATACAATATCCTTGGGCAGGTACAGTCGGCAACAGATAACCGATTCGCGGATCGCCGGAACGCGGTGTCTTTCACACATGCCGCACATTTCAGTGCAGTTCTGCGCAGGTTTTTAAATACCGATGAAGTTGACGAAACGGGATGCGGGATGAACAGGAGCACCTTTCGTCACTCTTTGGTCAGGTTTCTCGGTACAGACAGCAGCGTATACAGCGGCAGGATGGCAATCGTGTTATGTCTGGTTATTTCGGCTGTCCTCTGGTGGATACCCACTCTGGGTCCGGCGGTCGCCGGATATGTATGCGGCAGGAAAGCAGGATCCGCAATGAAGGGGTTCTTTTGCTCTTTGGTCTCCGGAATGATCCTTGTTCTGGCCATTCTGGGATTTTCGGTTCTCATCCTCGGACAGGGAGGGTATCCGGACATCCCTGCAGATGAGGCGGCAGCATCCCTGACTGGTTTCACAGGTACCGCCGCATCTTATCTCCAGACATTCTTTGCCGGGGGGACCTCGGACATAAATCTCGTCAGCCTCTGCACTGTTGCTGCATTCGGTGCCATAGGGGGCATACTTTCGGGGCAGATGCGCAGGGAGACTGCCTACCTGCTGTCTGTAGGCGCATCGGAAAGCCCGGTGAGACCCGCCGCAAGATCCATGCAGCTGTACAGAGAAGGAAAAAAACTGGGATTCGAATCCTTCGAAGACTGCGCGGCTGCGCGGAATGCGGAAATGAACATCGGCAGAGATGCAGGAACCAAACGCAGATATACTCCGGAAAAGAGAGCGGATCTGCGCGATGCAAAGCCTGAAGCCATTGTCATCCGCACAGCGGAGGCCGGCAAATCGGACAGCACAGCAGCAGGACGGAAAGAAAGTTCCGAAAATCCGTTCGCCGATATTCTGGAAAGATCGGATCGGAGAAAAGACAGCCGATGACCTCGCCCGCACGCTGAGACACGGCTGTATTCGATAAGATGGATTCTTGCTCTTTTCCTTCCTGCTTTTCTCCGCTGATGTGCCGCATATGTTGTATGTACGTCGCGGTACTCTGAGGTTCCCGTTTGTGTTTTTTCTCTGGAACAGAACATATTGCATCTGATAACTCCTGCATACTTGGGTATCAAACCATCCCTCTGTTGATCAGTATTCTTCGGAAGAGAACATACAGGACCACAGAAATACAGGTTCGAAGGAAGAACAGAGTGAAGAGAAAGTAGGAGATGAATTGAAAGAAGGAACGAGAAAAAGAGAGAATGCAAAGGAACTAAAAGAAAGGGAATGGAAGAGATACTGCCGCACAGATGTTGCGGCGGTATCTCTGTGTTTGTGTTTACGTTTGAGGATGGCGGAAGAGGGGTTGGCGGAAGAGGGGGGGGGGATGGGAGGCGGAGAGAGATGAGGAAAGAGAAATCAATTGCCGTCTTCTTCCTCATCCTCCTTCCTGCGTTTAATGAAGAACAGGAATATCCATGCAATTGCAATACAGACAAGGAACACTGCAATTATGAGAACAGGAATCCAATAAGATATACTGTTTTCAC
>JAIRYF010000004.1 GCA_031267895.1 Candidatus Methanoplasma glyptotermitis | reverse complement strand
TTGTTGATACTGCTATTTGTGACTGGAAATACCTGCCTCGGAGATCATTCCGGTGATGAAAAGATCTTCTGTCAAATTTCTTTAGTCGCGGTATTTGCAAACATGGTGTCGAACTCAGGATTTATTGCGACGAAAATCTGACAGATGATTCGCAATGCCGACACACCCTCCGCCAGTATCAGCCGGATGGCCGATTTGTGCTCTATGATCTGTCCCTTTCGGAAAATAATCCGTGTTTATTTCCGAAAAGAATTTGACAGCTGCATCTTTCCATATTGTTACAGCAGTTGTTTTCCGTATTAGGACTCCCGATGCTGCCGTGTCTGTTCTCCGCGTATCGGAATTCGCTGCAAAAAAACAAGAATTGCGTATATATGCATGTTAAAGATCGCCGCCCGGCGGGTGTTTCCCGGTAATGGGATAACTATCGGATTGCAAAGGACTCAACTGTCAAATAATCAGAAAGACGAAATTTCGGTATAACTGTCAAAGTCAGGTTTCACATTCTATCCTGCCCACGGTACAAGCTCTACGACATCCTGCTCTGATTCTTAACAGATACCAGCATGAAAAATAAAAAAAGAGCGTAACCTCAAATAAATTAACGGCAAACCTTAACTCTCTATGATCAAGCGACAATGTATACTTGTGTATTTTCATTTTGGGCTTTGTACTGAAGTATGTGGATTACGCCGCAAAGGCGGATGAAAAAAGAATTTACAGAAGGAGGAGTTTTGGTAATATGATTATCGAAGAAAGAAAGAGAGAAACCTTGGTTATGTGCATTGCATGGATGTCTGTCCCGATTGTTTTTGCTGTGTATGTTGTGACGGCCGATCTGTCTTACAATGGGACTGTTATTCTTTCCTTAATGGTGTGTTCGAGCTGTCTTTTAATGGCAATCGGAGTCCTCGTTTATCTCGGATTTACCGGACTTTTGGCAGGGTTTAACACGATGTCTCCCGATGAACTGAGAAGATACAATATGAAAAAGGTCTCTTCGTTTATGGGGTTGGCGTTTGTCATTTTGGCATTTGTTTTGTTTTTCGGGGCACTTCCCGTCTACTCGTTATCAGGAGGAGAGGGAGCAATCGCAGTTTTCTTCGTGACGCTGTTGGGCGGAGTTATGTTTATCTCGGCCTATATGTCAGGAAAGAGGTTTAAGAATAAGTCGGAGTGAAGCAAAGTCTGCAGGTTTGTCTATAATATATCTGGAGTTCAAGTTGGAAAAACTTATGTGGGAAACACAGTCGGATATCGAACATCACCTCTGCATGAGTTGGTGGTCTATGTTCTGTCTCACTGACTGTCCTGCTGTGGTTTTACTCTGAGGTTAGTTTCACCGGAGCAAGAGAACCAGTAAAAATATGCAAAAATCACACTCGTGGTAAGTAAACCGACCCCAATTTGTCGATTTCCAATCCATCTTTCAGGTCCACAACGGATATTGTTTGCGGAGTACGGAACGGAAGTGTGTAGATTATTATGCCATATGCAAGAAGCAAAGCCAATGAAGGAGCGATGATGTACTCTGCTTCTTCCATATCGACTGCAAAAAAGATCAGAGCACCAATATACACAATTGATGACATAGACATCGAAACTGTGAAAATGATTTTTTCTGCAATCCAAAGAGCAGTAATCAGCAGCAGAACAGTAGCTGCAATATTTGCACCTCATGCAAACCTCCTATCAATCAGGTATACCTCTGCGTTTCCGTCAAACCGTTTGTTAGGTGCATCCGCACCCGCATGCTCATATAAAACATCGAGGCCTTTCGCTAATCTCGGATTTTAGCCTTCATTTCCAAAATTCCCCGAGATCGCTCGCGAATGGCATCAAGCCAAGCCTTCACGAAATCCGCTAAATCAGAACAGGATCGGGGGACAATAAAGTATGTATTCATTCTGATTTTCCTTGCGGTCACAAAATACTATTCGGCAGAACGTATGTGATTTTGATGTTCGAGGTATATCGCGTCATAAGTGTACGTAACGATGCGACTCAAAGGGTCCAGATACCCACTCTGTTATGAACTGCGGCCCTTTGGCCACTCTCTCCCCTACTTTGTCCGTGTTCTATGTTCATTGGCAGGAGATGCGAAAACGACACCTAAAAGACTATATAGATATTCCAGTAATATAGGCCACTGTGTTTCGATCCCCCCCCCTCAAGCTATGGGTTGGAGAACAGTCCGATCCGGATTCATCTCTTTGTCCAGTGAGACTCGGGAGCGTAAAGCACGGGGTTTGTGGGGGATGATGAGGAGGATGTGTTGGCGAACGGTGGCGGGGCCGAACAATGCCGTCTCCGGCACAGGTAAAGAGCTGAATCTTGCACTGTGGAAAGCCAATGCTCTCGGTTCCGTTATCTCTCAGGAGTCCGCACGTCTGTATATGGGCTTGGCAAAGCATCTGTTAGGAGGATTGTGACAGTTGTCGTTTGGTGGACCTTGGAGATATGTGAGTAAGAATGAAGAAGGGGTCGGGACGGAACGCATTAGCGAATCTGACTGCAGATCTCAGCCCGATAAGATTTCTATCGCACCCATAGATCCAAGCGACGTGGTTGAGTGGCTCGTGACCCAGCTCGGATACTCAAAGGGCACTGCTACAGGGTATGTGAGTGTGCTCCGCACCATGTCGGAAAAGCTGCGGACCTCTTCCGGCTTGAATATCGGGTGTGTCTTCGACTGCCACACCCTTGAAGAGCTGAATGCATACCGGGATGTTTATTTGACACATCCCAACTGCAACATAAACGACATACCATGGACAGTATACGCAGCCATGAATCGTTACCAGAGATATCTCAAGCATCTTTTGGACACATCAGATGGAACCACTGTTGCAGAGCGGAAAACAGTCGGATCTGCCGAGGATGGCTTCTCGCAGGACATGCCAACGGATGAAGCATCCCGGACAAAAGAAAAGTTCTGCGGCACGTCCCATTCAGTACCGGATGATGGGCTTATGCACGAAAATCCTGTACTTCAGTCGGATTCTGCGATCATCGGGATGCTCCCAGGCGTGCTGTCCGTGCGTTTCCCGAATGGCTATCGTTTAAGCTCCCCGATTGAGATGAATCGTCTCCGTTCTTATGTTGATGAAGCTGTGGGAGAAAAGCTCCTGCTGACTGATGAAGAAATAATAAAACATGTCGTGGCCTGCGGAACTGTCTTTGAGGGCAAAGTGTATGCCGTATCGGCACAATCGAAGAAGCAGATCAGGCAAATGGCCAAGGATTACTTCGCCGAAGGGGCACAAATCATAGAGTATTCCGAATTCTATGACAAGAATGAGAGGTTCATGTTCGATGCGAGTATAGTGTCTGTTGAGATGATGATTCCTATACTCCAAGACCTGTTTCCGGAAATGTCTTTCACGCGGACATATTTCGGCCGTATCGAAGATTTCTCCTTTTGGGCATTGGAGAGTGAGGTACTCCGTGTGTGGGGGGATGATGTCCTGCTTACGCAAGACGAGATTGCCAAAAGGTTGCGATACGTGTCCTTTAAAAGAGTCAAAGAAGTGCTTGCGTACGACGACGGTGACTTTGTCCGGAATGGCCCGGGAACATACACCCATCTCGGCAAGATTGATGTGACTGACTGTGAAGTAAACGTGATCCGTGCCGCCGCTGCCCGAGCATGTTACTCCAAAGGCTATGCATCCATGGTGGATCTGCCGTATGAGGGGCCGCAAGGGGGGGGGGGGGAATTTATGGGCGCAACCATAGGCTGTCCAAGACTGCGATCTACGAAGGCATCTACCGCATCTGCCTTGAAGATGAGTTTTGCAAGATAGGAAAGATCCTTACCCGCAAAGGCGACACTTTAGATGCAGCAACCATAATCGAAAGGCATTGCCGGACTGCGGACAAATGCTCTCTGAATGATCTATTCAATCTGGAGAAAGAACTCACTGGCAGCGTTGGCCGGGTTATTCCCATGAAGGCTGCCAACACCGCTATGGTCCGTACAGACAGAGAGACGTACGTGTCGGACAGGCATGTCCGCTTTGACATCGATGCGACGGACGAAGCGATCAGTTACTTTGTTCGGGAAGACTATCTCCCGCTCAAGGCATTCACAACCTTTGTGAATTTCCCGGACTGCGGACAGGTGTGGAACCCGTTTCTGCTCGAAAGCTACTGCCGTCGTTTCAGCCGAAGGTTCCGCTTTGACTCCGCATCAGTCAATTTGGGGAATATAGGTGCGGTCATCCGCAAAAACTGTCTGATGAACTATGTGGATATAGTGGTTGATGCAATCGTAAAATCAGGTGTTTCCCTAAGAGATGATGATGTGGGTAGGTTCCTCATAGATTCAGGATACGCAGGCAAAATCACAGCCGCCAAGCTTGGTGAGGTTATGGGAAAGGCGAAAGCCGTACGGAAGAGGAGGGGTTAAGGATATATTCGTACACCTATGACACGGAGACTGGCGGATTGCTCCTTAATTTTTCACCGACGGGATTCTCAAAAGAACCCCGCCCTGTCTACGCGCCAGAACTGGATGTGCTGGGTTTCGACAAGCATTGGAAGTACGACAAACAAGCGGATCGCCCATATATGTGGGCAGAAGCTAACAACTATTACTACCGCGGAACACTCGTAGCGAGGCTGAGAGGCGGAAACATCTATGATGCACCATTGATCATCCCGGTGGGCGAGGATGGCAAATCCGTTATGCCTGAACCCGGTGGCATGTCCCTCCGCCCGGTAGACATAAGTGCGATGGCGGATGCAAACCGTGAGTTTTTAGCGGTTATTGAGCAGACCACGGTTAAGAAAATAGTGGCCGCCTATGCCAAATACAGAGGTAAACTCGACTGCTTCCACGTGGCATTCTCTGGGGGCAAGGACAGTTGCGTGTTGCTTGATCTCGTCAAGAAAGCCCTGCCCAAAGACAGCTTTGTGGTCGTGTTCGGTGACACAGGAATGGAGTTTCCGGACACTTATGATGTCGTCGAACAGACTGGACTGCAGTGCACAAAAGAAGGCATACCGTTCTACACCGCTAAATCGCACATCGACCCCAAGGATTCCTGGGTGCTGTTCGGCCCGCCATCCCGCGCCATCCGCTGGTGTTGCTCTGTGCATAAAAGCACGCCGCAGACTCTGAAGATGAGAGAAATAACCCGCAAATATGACTATACTGGCCTTGCTTTCGTTGGTGTCAGGGGTTCGGAAAGCTCGTCCAGATCCAAATATGAATATGAGTGCTATGGCAAAAAACAAAGGGGCCAGTACAGCTATAATCCTCTTCTGGAATGGACCTCCGCCGAAATCTGGCTCTACATCTATGCAAATAATATTCCGCTGAATGAAGCGTACAAGAAGGGGAGTGCAAGAGTCGGTTGTATCTGCTGTCCAATGGGGGGCGGAAAGGCAAGTTTTATCGAAAGGACAAACTATCCGCAAGAAACAGAAGTTTTTCTATCGCGTATTTGCAACAGCAATGCGAGAGTGACAATATCTGATAAAAAATATGTCGCGAATGGCGGCTGGAATGCCAGAAAGAATGGCAAGTTTCTCAAGGGGAATACGCCCGCGTACTCTGAATCTGTAAAAGCCGGAAAAATTGTTATTGAAATAGTATCTCCAAAAACAGATTGGAGAGAATGGATCAAAGCACTTGGCGATATATCAAACTGCGGTGATGAGTATGCCATAATTTTCGAAGGCAGCACGTATCACTTTTCTTGCACAGCGAGCAAAAACGGATACATCATCAAATTAGATGAAATGAGTGCCAAAAGCAATCCGCATTTCGGGAAACTGTTCAGATATGTGTTCCGGAAAGCAGCTCACTGTACTGAGTGCAAAACCTGTCAGGCCTTATGCAAATTCGATTGTCTGGGGTTTGACGACGGTTTGAAAATAAAGAACTGCAGGCACTGTTTTGAATGCTACTCAATGAACGCAGGCTGTTATGCGTACGACTCGTTGAAAATTCCAAAAGGAGAAAATGAAAAAATGAAATCAATTAACTGCTATAGTAACCATGCGCCGAAAACAGATTGGTTTGACGGTTTTTTTGAACATCCACAAAAATATCTCGCAGATAACTCACTGGGCCCCGATCAAAAAACCAAATTCAAACGTTTCCTGAAAGATGCTGAACTCGTTATCAAAAGTAAGGACACCAAAGAAGAGAGGATAACTGAGTTTGCAGAGCTGGGGACATCCAAAAGGTGGAAGACAGACTCATTCCTGGCACTTATGCTCACGAATCTTGTTGCCAATAGTCCGCAAATCGAGTGGTATACGAAAAATCTGGATTCAGAGAACCAATATGGGCGGAGCATAGTTGAAGACATGTTGTCCGCCGAAGACCAAAGCGAGGGCAATATCACAAGCATTATCAGCGCCTATAGGAGGTTGGCCAAAACTCCGCTCGGCACCAGCCTTCATTGGGGTCGCGTTACCGATGACGATCATCTCATCCGCACAAAATGTTCCATAAGCGACCACCGCGTGGTGCTGTACGCACTGTTCAAGTTTGCGGAGAAGTGCAAAGACTACAAGGAGTTCACGCTTTCCACCCTGCTGAATGACAGTATCGCGCGCGACGGTGTAAGTCCCACGCGCATATTCGGTCTCGGTCGAGAAGAAATGACCCCTACATTACTGGGACTGTCTGCGAAGTATCCTGATTTCATAACCGCGTCGTTCACGCATGACCTCGAGAAGATATCCCTTTCTAAAGACAAATCGTCCAAGGACGTTCTGGATATGTTCAAGGATGTGTAACTGATGTCCACCAATTGCAAATATCGCGAATACTTTGATATCGACGAGGATTACTTCCCTCAAATCAATGACTCGTCTATAGCGGCTGCCGACCCGGATTTCTGGATGCGCACATACCCCCACCCTACTTTCATAACGATGCTGAAGGGCATGGAGCGCGTATTAGCCCGCCAAGAAAAGCGTTCCATCTGGGTCGAAGGCGCATACGGTACAGGAAAGTCCCAGTGTGCATACGCTCTGAAAAGAATCCTTGAGGTACCGGAGGACGATCTCCGCACGTATTGGAACAAATATGAACCTCTCAAAAAGGAATCCGACCTGCTTGAGAAGATCATTGGTCATAAGAATAAGGGCAAGGGAATCGTGACCGCATACCGCTATGCATCCGGCATGATCAACTCGCCGCGCGATCTTTTTCTCGCGGTGCAGGACTCTTTGAAAATTTCTCTGGAGAAGGCGGGCCTCTATGCAGGAGAAAATACGCTGAAGGAGAGCGTAATCGCCTGGATAGACAAACCAAATAACAAAAAATACTTCAACGATCTTCTGAAAGAGCCAGAATGGTCTGCACTGTTCCCTCAGACTTCGGCTGATGATGTTCTGAACGCGCTTCGCAAAGGTGGTGAGGTGGAAGAACTAATGGGCAATATATTCCGTCTTGCGAACAGGGAAGGCATCACAGCCATGAACATTGATGCGGACAAGCTCATCGCCTGGATTACAGATATTATCGACCGCAATAATGTGAAGATTGTCTTCATTTGGGACGAGTTCTCAGACTACTTCCGGAAAAACCGTGAGAGCCTCTCAGAGTTTCAGAAACTTGCCGAACTGGTGAACAACAAACCATTCTACTTCGTCGTAGTCACGCATGAGTCAGGACAGCTGTTCACATCTATGGATGAAACGGGGAAGAAGGTGCGTGACAGGTTTATTTCATCGCAGATCACACTGCCCGACAATATTGCCTTTGACCTCATCGGCCATGCCTTCAATGTGAAGCCGGCTGCAATGAGGGATTGGGAAACTCTCGCCGGAGATCTCAACAGCCGCGTCGAAAAGTCCCGTTCCAAGGTGATGGAGGAGACCGGGATCAATGACTCGCAGGTGATGAAGAAGATTATGCCGATCCACCCGATGGCTGCTCTCCTTCTCAAGAACATAGCCTCGGCGTTTAAATCCAACCAGAGGAGCATGTTTGATTTCATCAAATCATCGAATACGGATGATGTGAGGGCGTTCCAGTGGTTCATAGAAAACATCGGACCATTTGACGACAACCCGCTCCTCACAGTAGACATGCTCTGGAACTTTTTCTATGAAAAAGGCAAAGATAATCTGACTCCTGACATCCGTGTGATATTAGATACGTTCTCGCAGTGCGACAATACCAGTCTGAGCGAAGATCAAAAGTCCGTCCTGAAAGCCATACTCATAATGCAAGCTGTTGACAAGAGGCTGGGCGGTGCGATAGATCTCTTCAAAGCGACCGAGCAGAACCTCAGTTATGTGTTCGAGGGTATCTCCGACCTGGAAGGATCGAGATCGGGCAGCATTGCTAAGTCGTTGAAAGAGAACCACATTGTGGTTTCCAAACCCATCAGCGGCGGACGTAGCATATACATCGTCGCCGTGCTTGCCGGTGATCAGGGGAGGATAGATAGCACCAAAAAAGACCTGCACCAAAAGATCACTACTCAGAAACTGGTGGGAGAGGGAGAGCTCTCCACTGTCCTGTCGCTCTCGCCGGCCCTCCGTCTGAGGTTCGAATCCGAGCCGGGGACGGGCAAGATAGTGCCCGTCACCATTAGTGACTTCGCGCAAAAAATCAAATCGCTCTGCGACTCGAGACATAACTGGAAGTTCTCAGCAGTCATAGCCTTTGCCAAGGATGAGAAGGAGGCCTTTGCGTTCCGCGATAAGCTCAGGGAAGCGATTGCGGATGAGCAGTACAAGAATGTAATCTTCATTGATGCCCTCTCTACACCGTTAGGTGAGGAGACATTGGATGAGTATGTGGATTTCTCCGCGATGGCGATGTACTACCAGGGAAACAACAACACGTCGTCCAGAGAGAACGGGGACAAAGCGAAGCATGTCCTGGATCAGAACTGGAAGAATCGCATTTCTGGCGGACAGTTCATAGTGTACACCCACGCAAACCCGGAGGGTGAGAAGGTTGTAGGCATCCAGGGCGTGGCCAGTGTTCTTCAGAGTATGGTGATGAAGAAGTTCCCATATGTGTTCGACTTCTCCAAGAACCTCTCTGAGAGTCAATTGAAGACTACTGCGATGAAACAATCGGCGAAGTCTGGTATATCCCAATCCACGGGCGGGGTAGTCGTCGGCCTTGAGAAACATGTGCTTCCCAGTGTTTGGAAAACAAACGAATATTGGAAAGACCCCGCGATGGCGGGTATTCCCATATCTATGATCAAGACAGATGTGGACAGTCTCATTGAAGAGGCCTTTATCCGTCACGGGCAGGTATCCATAAGCGATATATATGGTCTCCTTGAAGAAAAGTACGGTTTCGCGCCCTGCAACCTCTCGGCTTTCATCGCGGGATTTCTTCTGAAGGAATATGGCGGCGATCCGTTCCGTTACAGCGATTCGTCCAGTGGCCACGAGCCGATGTCACAGGATAAGCTTGCGGAGATGCTCGGCAACTGCATTGGTAAGTCGCCTAAACCCACCTATATTGTCAAGATGACCTCAGACGAAATGGCATTCTATGAGCTCAACGAGAAGACGTGGGGCATACCAAAGAACTCATGCTCGTCCGCCGGGCAGGCCGCCAGAGAGATTTCGGAGAAGATGCGCTGCAACCTAGGCCTTCCGGTGTGGTGCCTTGAAGAAGTGGACTCTGCAGGTGTATTCCCCATTGTTCAGAGTTACATCAAACTAGTCCAGAAAGAAGGCGATGAGGCTCACAGTGAAGCGGTTGAGATAGGGAGAGCTGTATCCGAAAGACCGTCGCTAGCCGAGGATCTATCCGCACTGCTGTCCGTCAGGAAGTGCCAGGAAGGCATGAATTTATATCTCCGTGCCCTTGACGGAGGCAGGATATTGGAGCTCGCCGCAGATATCGGCGCAGAAAGCTGTGTGCTTGAAGATATCCGCCGTCTGTTTGCAACGAAGTACTCGTGTCTTTGGGACAGGCAGATAGGCGAAGACGAGGTCCGCAGGTTGCTGACCGAATACGGGGTGGTCAGTGAGAGCAATAAGATACTGGGTTCTGATTCACATTCCCTAACACGGGCGCAGTATGAATGGCGCGAGAGGATGAAATTCGTCGGAGTTTCGTGCGAACTCATTCAGAAGAAGCATCCCGCTTTGGATAAGGTCTTCGATACTATCCTCAGAATATATAGGCAAGAGAGCATCCTCCCGGATGAGCTGAAGGCGTTCCATTCTGAGCTGGAAAATCACGGGCCGGAGATCAAGGATCTTCTGGATAACGACCCGCGCGAATTTGCCGCGACTTACGAGATATATCTGGGCGACCTGGCCGATAACGAGATCGTCGAAGTGAAGAGCAAGCTCCAGACTGGCATGTTTGATCTGTCCAAGACTGATTCTAATATCAAAGTGAAAGGGGTTGCCGAAGAGTATCGCAGAAATCAACTGAAGTCGCAGCTATTCCGTCTGTGGGAAGAAAAGACTGGAACGAAAAATCCCCGTGAGTGGTCTGCTAAGTACAAGACTCCTGTTCTTTGCTGCGTCTCCGAGGCAGAATTTTTAAGGGCTAAAGAGGCATTCAACACCCTCAACCGCAGTGCCGGAACAGATCATGAGATCAGATCAGCCATCCAGTTCCTCGAATCTGCTTCCATATTTGATGCACTCTCAGATGGCAATGCACGGGATGTGGCATTCATGAAGGACATTGTGGGCAAGTATGACGTGCTACTGCCTGAAATGAATGAAGTCAGGGATGCGATTGCCCGCGTCTCCGAAGACCCATATGAATGGCATGATGACCCGAACGTGAAAAGCAAAGTAAGGCAGCTTGCCGAAGCCGAATACAATGCGGGCGGTAGCGACAGAGTCATCCAGAAGATCGATGGGATGGACGATGCCCGGCTGAGGCAATACCTGAAGCGTTTGGTCATGGACAGCATGACTGTTGGTATTGAGATACTGACGAAGTATGGCGGGAGATAAATGCAGACAGAGTCGGTGAAGAAGTACCTATCGTCCCCTGTCACGGTTCCTTACTTCATGTTTGTCTCTGACAGACAGTACGGGGCGGTGCTGAATGAACTGCGGACATACGGGCAGGATATCGTCTCTATGAGCGGATTTTGCAACTACAGAGACAAGCTGCCCGACACAGATGCGCTACTGACTCACATAAAGGTCGCCGACGTAAACTCCAAGGGGAAGAAGATAGTCGTGACGGGTCTGGGCGAGACCCTTGCCCTCCGCGGAAGTGCGGAGGCGACAAAGATGCTCTATCGTCTAAAAGACTTCAATATCGGCAGTGCGAAGGTTGTCCTGCTGTTGCGCGGACTCGCCCCGCTGATCTCTGAGCTACAGATCGACACGCGCCTCGACAACCGCAGGTATGACATCATCGATGGGGCGGAGTGCAGTCTGTCATTCACCGTATCGGATCCGACCATAGGATTGCAGGCGATACCAGGATTCAAAGCCATGCTCGCCGAGCTCGAAAAGGGCCAGTGCGGTACCGTTGCCGTAAATACCGCTGTCAGCCTTGACAATGCAATGTTCCCGGTGCATCGGGTATCCAGCGCATACGATGGTATTCTCTCTGCAGCGAAAGGATTCTCCCTCCCGCGCTCCTACGGGAATGACGAGCACTGGGGCAAGCTATTGTCAGAGTTCAGTCAGTCTGACGGATCTATAGACAGAATATTTGAGAGACGTGGCTTCAGCAGCGATCCTAAATCAGATATCTATGCCCATATATCGGGGGGTGACTATGAGAGCTGGCTCTATTTCATCTTCTTGAAAAGCAAGGCAGGTACGCTGAAGAATGGATATCTCAGGTTTGTGCTGGATATGACACATCGCTTTGAAGATTTCTCTGAGAATATCCTGAATGCGATCATAGATGTTCCTCATGCAGACAGGCGATTCGTAACGTTCCGACAGGGGCGCAATAACCTGGTAAATGGGTTCCCAGAATCTGACATAAGCAGCTTTGTTGTGAACAATCGGAGGGTGGAATCTGAAAGTATATACCGGCTGACCGACAACACTATTGTGGAGCGTGAGGAGATAATTGCATGGGTTTCGAAGAACGGAATGGTTCCGGAGATCAAAAATATCTATCCCCTGCTTGCCGCATACGCTAAGAGATACATCTTCAAATGCCCTGACCCTGAGGGCACACTGACAGATTATTTCGAAGCATACAAGAGGCAGAAACTATCTAATGAGCTGGAGCCTGAGTTCTTGAAGGAAGTTGATAGGCTCGCCCGTCCTCCCCGGATATTCAACAGACTTCCGACCAGGGATGAAGTTATTGATTGCATGAATAAGTGTGAGACCTCACTCTACTGGCTTGATGCCCTGGGGGCAGAATACTTAGCTGTTATTGAATGCCTGGCTCAGAACCTCGGGCTGTCTATAGATGTGAAGATAGCCCGTGCCGAATTGCCGACAATAACGCGCTTCAACCAAGAGTTCTATCGCGCGTGGCAAGGTAGCAAAGAGATGAGCAAAAAGCTAGATGAGATCAAGCACAAGGACGAGGGCGGATACAACTTCGCCGACAACAAGCTGCCGATTCATCTGGCCAAGGAGTTGGATGTCATCAGAGAGGTGATGAATAAGGCTGCCAATACGCTCAGGCGCGGACGTTACATACGTTTCCTCATAGTCAGCGATCATGGTGCCTCCAGGCTGGCTGTGTTGCGTCGCAAGGAAGAGAAATACACCACAGACACCAAGGGCGAGCACTCCGGACGTTGCTGCAAAATGTTCCGCCCCTGTGACCTGCCATTTGCCTCGGAGGAGAACGGGTACGTTGTGCTTGCTGACTACGGTCGCTTTGAAGGAAGCCGGGCTGCGAATGTAGAGGTTCACGGAGGGGCCTCGTTGGAAGAGGTTGTTATTCCTATCATAGAACTGTCTCTCAAAGACGGAAGCATAAATGTCAGTTTGGTTGAAGAGACCGTGACATCGGACTCCCGTACGGGCGCAGAGATCACTTTGTTCTTTAATTCCAGGGTGCAGGATGTCTCTGTCCTTATTGGTGGAAAATCATACTCCGCCTCGCAAACGGACGAGAACCACCACTCCGTGAAGTTGCCAGACCTAAAGCGGGCGGGCGAGTATCAGGCAGAAGTCTACATCAGGGATGAACTCATAGGCAGGATCGCGATCAAGACGCAGGGCAAGAGTGGCAAGGTCAACGATGACTTCGATAGTCTGTTCTGAAAAAGGTGCGAAGATGATTGAAAAACTCAGAGATAACTTTGATGAGATGGTTGTGTACAAGGATCTCAGGAAGAGCAACTTCTTCTCGACCCTAAGCCTGCCTTCGTTCATGCGCGACTGGCTCCTGAAGAAGTTCGAAGATGAAAACGGCGTTTTTGACCAGGATGAACTGATCCGTTTCGTGCAGACATACATACCACGCAAGGATGACTGGACGATGATAAAGAACAAAGTAGTGGTCGAGCGGGAAAGGGCGAGGTTCCTCGCCAAGGTATCTGTAGATATCGATATCGGAACGGGTGAAGTGTCGTTCTCGTTACCAGATTTCGGACTAGCGGGCAAGGATACAATTATAGAAGATCCCGTTTGGCAGACGTGCAAGGAAGACCTGGTGCGCGGGCGCGACAACTGGGGGATGGTGGAGCTGGGATACCGTCCGCCCGATGACTGTGATTTAAAGATCAAAAAAGAAAAATCCAAAAGTTCGAAGTACGGTAAGATACGGCTTATGTCATTCAAGACATTCTGTCCGTACACAATTGATGTTGATCACTATAAGGAGGCTCGGAGTGCCTTCACCACTGCGGAATGGGTCGATGTTCTTCTGGGTGCAGCAGACTACAATGCCGCCGGCTATCTGGGCGATGAGGAGAAGAAGCTCACAATGATCACCAGGCTGCTCCCGTTTGTGGAGAAGAGGCTGAACCTCATCGAGCTTGCTCCGAAAGGGACTGGGAAGTCGTACTTATTCGGCCGCATCAGTCGCTTCGGGTGGCTATCCAGCGGAGGTATCATGAGCCGCGCCAAGATGTTCTATGACCAGAGTAAGCGTGCGACCGGGCTGATCTCCGGCAATGACTTCGTCACCCTCGATGAGGTACAGACGATATCATTCACAGACGCGAATGAGGTCCGTGCGGCTTTGAAAGGATACTTAGAATCAGGTACATTTACCGTCGGTAACTACGAAGGGGTCGCCGACGCAGGTGTGATACTCTGCGGTAATATCAGGAAGGATACGATGGACCGAGACGGCTACGTAAACATGTTTGATGAGTTGCCAGAGGTATTCCGTGAATCTGCACTTATAGATCGCTTCCATGGTTTTATCAAAGGATGGAATATACCCAGGATGAACGATGACCTCAAGATTTCAGGATGGGCGCTGAACTCCGAGTATTTCTGCTCTATTTTGCACGAGCTGCGGGGCGATATGAGCTACCGTGCTATTGTGGATGAGTTCGTGGAAGTCCCCGAGGCAGCAGATACCCGCGATACTGAGGCGGTCAAGCGCATTGCCACGGCGTATCTGAAACTGCTGTTCCCCCATGTCCGTAACGTGAATGACATAGAGGCCCGCGAGTTCAAACGTTACTGCCTTGACAGAGCATACAGGATGAGAGACACAATCAAGATTCAGCTGGGACTGCTCGACAAAGAGTATCTGGGCAAAGATGTACCGAAATTTAATGTTAGACCGGCTTCAGATCCAGGGGAAGCGGAAGCGAGGTGATCGAGCAGTGAAGAAGAGCTGTTACGCGTGCGGGAAATCCTCTCTCTCTAAGAATGAGATCGGGCTGACTAGGAAGCTGTTGGGCAGAGATACGAAGATGTTCTATTGCATTGGCTGCCTGGCGGAGTGCCTTGAAGTGGATGCGGAGTTCCTTGTCGAGAAGATCAAAGAGTTCAAAGAGCATGGATGCGATCTGTTCTAAAGAGAGTAATAATCTGTGCAGACTGTACAGCCATGGTGGTCTTTGATAAGGCATGCTTGAAGATGCTTCCGTTCACCCAACTGTGTTCGACAATTCGTAAATAGACACAGAGCCATCCTCCGGTGCTTTCGTGCAGAAAGTAGGAGCCGAACGATGGCAGAGAAGAGATGCGGTAAAGAATATAATATAGATGTTGGTACGAATCCTGACCTCGACATTTGATGATCACAGATTTTGATCCTGAGTTCGACAGTCGATTTTTGATTCTGACAAAATTTGACAGTTACTTATGCTTACGGTAGCAAACCTTACTCATGCAGTAAATTGATAACAAGGGCCTAACATTTTTGTCTGGATCGATCTCAGGCAGCGCTGCTCTGGTGAAACCATCCTCAGGGCGAATACTTTAGATCTATCAGCCTCCTGAGATTATGAGCTATGCATCTGAATAAAACTTCCTTGTGTCTTGAGGTCTCGCTTCTTCCGTATACCACATCTCCCATCTTGCGTTTGATCATTGAATTTACCGTTTCGATCTGCGATCTGCGGCTGTATATTCCTTTATCGAAACAGTGTTTCATTACACCCCGGTAGAATCCTCTCGCTTTCTTTGTGCTCTCGCCTTTGGACGGTTTGGCCATATTCCTGAGAGGGATCATGGTCTCTGCGTGAAGTCTTTCACGGATCTCCCGGTGCACATATTCCGCATCGTATCCTTTATCGGCGACCACAAAGGATATGCTGAATGCACTTTCTGCAAGATCATCGATCAGGTATGTCATTCTCTTTACGTCTGCATGATTCGAATCCGCGCAGCCGCATGCGGGTATCATCTTTGTTTCCGTATCCGCAGCGAATGATGCCTCAGAGAATCCCCTTACTGCCGTGTTCGTGTAAGTTATTCCGTCTTTCAGACCATTTCTCTCAGTCTTTTCACAAAGTGTCTGGATGCGTTAGAGCACGAGAATCCCGTTGCATCCGCGGCAACGATCATGTCCCTGCCGCATAACATCTCTGTGATATATCTCAGGATTCTGTCCATCATGTCCGTTTTCATTCTCTTGGAGAACTTTACAAGCGTGGAATGGT
>JAIRYF010000021.1 GCA_031267895.1 Candidatus Methanoplasma glyptotermitis | reverse complement strand
GGAGACATAACGGCAGAGATCGAAGGATACCATCAGACAGTTAAGCCGTCCGTGGACCTGTCCGGTGAAGAAACGGAAGACCTGACCGATCAGGATCTTACGCTGGAAATCAATACGTATTCTGTAACTCTCACATCCGAAACCGGAATATCCGGTTTCAGATACAGTATCGACGGTATTCCCGAAGTCTATGCAGACGGATACTTTGACATACCGCACGGAAGCAGTTTCGAAATAACAGCTCTGCTCCGGGAGGGATACGCATTCAGTGAATGGTCGGTATTATACCCTGAGTCTTTGATATACGGTTCCAAAGAGAATCCGTTAGCGGTATCTGAAGTAACAGACGTTATCTCTCTTATGGCATCGGGATATCTCATACAGTATAACGTTACGTTCGATTCCGGTTCTTATTATACGGTATATGCGGAGAATGGTTCTCCCGTATCCCGTCCGATAACAGTGGGAGATAACGGAGAACTTACCTTCACGGTAAATACGCCGGAAGGATATTTTGCATATCCTTCCGTTATTTCCGGAACCGCAGACATAGCTCCTCAGGCAGACGGACGGTATAAGATATCCGACATACGTTCCGATGTACGTGTCAACATAACCGCAAACGCAATATCTGATAACGGAAACACAGACAACGGCACCGGAGGAAATGGTTCCGATACAGACTCAGGTAACAGCAGTACATCCTATTGGGTTCCCGCAGTCATAGCGGCTGCATTCATAGGATGCATAGCGGCTGTGCCGATTGCTAAGTTCGGACTGTTCGGAATAAAACTGTTCGGTAAGTAAACCTACTGTCAGCAAAACACAGAAGAGATACCGCCACAGATACTGCGGCGATATCTCTTCTCCTTTTCACTTTCCTTTCACTTTTATTTTCATCCCCCCCCCCCTTCTCTCTCTCACTTTCTTTCTTTTTTCTTCACACGCCCTCGGTATTTCCATTGGCATTTTCTTTGTATATCTGCATTTCCGAATCCCAATGACTTTCTTTCGAAAATATGTGTCCGCAAAAACGGACTTTGGAATTCAAACATATAAGTATCAAGCCGACAGAAATCCGAGCGTCAGACCCCAGTGAAATCAGAGTGCAACTTCCATTCTTTTCGGGCATGCGGCAATTGTCTGTATCCCGGACAGGTTTTACAGATGACTGTGCGGACAGACAAATCATATTTTGCTGGTACGGTATATACGATATCTGGTATGTATGTTCGTACTTTGTTCATCAAATAATATAAATAAAATGCCAAGGGCATCCGAAAGGAGGAAATGCAGAGGTATTCTGCATCGGATGCCCTTTTAAGACAAGCTCTCTGCGCGCATTAAGCCAAATTCATCACTGTGTTCTCAGTATATAATATTGACGACTCAATAAAATTGTTGAGTAAACATGATAATGCAATCAGATACAGATATGCAATGCGACTGATACGCTTGCTTTATGAAAAAATGCCGCAATGTTATTATCTTTTTTTCTGCGCGCAATAATCATCCTCTGCCAGACGTCTTGGGATCATGACAAAATCGATATTTTCGGGTACGGCATGAAGATAGATGTAATATGGGTCGCTGAGCTCATACTTGATATATTTGTCGAGATCGGAATCCATATTCTGCAACACCTTTATCAGTGTATTCCGCATCATTATCACATCCTCTCTCGGTATGCCTTCAAAATAACTGTTGTTCAGATCCGTAAGGCCTGTCATTATCGAGTTCGCCAGATCCCGTCCCGAGTCGGTCAGGTGGACTGAGTATTTCTTGCTGGTTTCGGTCTTTCTGTTATCATACACGAAACCTTTCTCTTTGAGTGTCTTCACGACCCTGTTTGTGTTTGCCGGATCAAGATCAAGGAAGCGGGACAGCTGAACCATTGTCTGACCATCCTGAAGATTCAGCGCAATCAGATAGAAGGAGTGTGCGCTCGTCAGACCATAAGGACTTACGATCCTCGTTGTGTTCTTTCTCATGGTCGCGCTCATTCTGTCAAAGAACATGGGGAGAAATGAATTCCAATATGTGTCCTCATGCGTGGCCATACCCCGCTTAAGATTTTTTAGTAATTAAAACATTCTATCTTTGGCATATTTGCATCAATTTGCGTATATTACATTGTCTGGCTATTGTAAAACAGAAGATCTTTTTTGATTTATGCCGCGTGTCTGGATTCGATGCCGTCGGTATAGACATAGATGCCGATCTGAGACGCAGAGTGCCTGCCGCGAGAGCAGCTCATCGGACACTTCTGCCCTCGCGGCATCCGGAATGGTTCCGGTATCTTTGGTTTTTTTTTCAGTTTCGGTGCTTCCAATATTCCATGCCGGACAATCCCATCGCCCTGACATTCTCATCGGGACTTGCCTGCGGGGTTTCGCAACCCGGTGCCAGGATGAAGCCGCCGTCTCTTCCGGCAGCATCTATCAGTCCGCAGCACTCCTTTGCGACCTCATCGGGAGTCCCGCCGAGGATCATGCGCACGGGATCTACATTCCCCATGAGTGCCATGCGCCTGCCTGCCTTCTCTTTTGCTTTGCGAATGTCTACTGCATGATCGAAACTAAAACAGTCTATCCCGAGTTCCGGAAGAAGGGGCATGATGTCCAGCGTATTGCCGCATATGTGCAGGAACGATGGCACGTCGTATTCCGCCCGGACACCTTTTATGACATCTTTCAGTGCGGGGTATGAGTACTCTCTGAACATGCCCGGAGAGATCATGTCGCCGGATGAAGTGGGATCAGCCATCCACATAACGGTGGCACCGGAATCAATCATCTTATTCTGCATTGCGGTGATGAACGGCACTGTTTTTTCGATGAGCTTCTTAGCGGTGTCAGGCTCCATCATGGTCATCATCAGCATATTTTCCGCCCCCATAAGATATCCGGCAGCGGTTACAGGACCCCACGAAAGTCCGCATATGTGCAGATCCTCCTCCAACATCCTGCGGGTTTCTTCCAGGCTGTCTGATATGACCTGTGTGAACATGGGACACTCCTTCGCAGCCGCAGGGTCGAAGAATGCCAGTTCATCAATGTCTTCCATATCTTTTACCGAATGTTCTTTTATGTATCCGTAATCGTCGTCCGGAAATCTTACATCCATTCCGAGATCGGCGAACGGGACCTGCGAATCAAGTATCGGCTTTACGAAATCGGAATATGTTTTCAAAGAGTAATCAATGGCGACTCTGGCTGATACTCTTGGGTCCCGTCTTGCTTTTTCGACCGTCACGCCCGCACTCCTTGCGGCTGTTACGAGCGCGAAATTGTTGACCGGAGTCCTGTCGGTCGTCTCATGATCAAGCGCAGATCTGACGCATTCTCTGTGGCCGGCATCTTTCATTTTTGTTCCTCACTTACTGTTTTTAAGGCACCGATTACACAATCGGTGAATTCGTTTGCCGTCGCTGTTCCCCCCACATCGGGTGTTATATTTCCGAGACTGTACACATGCTTCACGGCTTTTCTGATTTTCTCCGCCTCCGGCGACATCCCCATATTGTCAAGGGCCATTGCGGCGGACAGTATTGCTGAAGTCGGGTTTACCTTTCCGCTCTCGGCAGTCTTAGGATTAGGGCCGTGCATTGGTTCGAACAGACCGGAACTGTCTCCGATGTTGCCCACCGGAGTAAGATGGCTTCCGCCGATTATTCCTGCAGCCATCCCTGAAAGCACAGTTCCGTATATGTCGGTCGATACGATAACATCCTTGGAAGAAGGGTCTTTCACAGTCTCAGAGGCGACCGCGTCCACATCCATGTCATTCAACGCGAATCCAAAACCGGCGAGTTCTTTGTAAAACATGTCGACAAACATGCCGTCTGCGACGGGAAACATTTCTTTTCTGTGTGCGCATGTTACGCTGCTGCGTCCCATATAAGAAGAGATCTGCACGGTCTTACGGAACAGCTTTCTGCAGCTGACGGCTGATATGAATTTATGTATGTCGACGCCGTCAAGGCACTCTGCTTCCTCTACATTCAGGAGCGCATCCGGGTTTCCGTTAATCAGTATCAGGTCTGTGTCGCCGATACCTATATTCTTGCCGAGAGATGAGAACTTTTTCACTACCGAGTATAAACTCAGTTGCTTTTTCAGCACCCTTATCGGATTTCTGTAACTCTTGTCGGAGAGAGGGTCAATCACGGCACCTGTTATTATCGAATCGGCATCTGTTGCCATATCCACCGTTTCCGCCGGAAGATATTCTGACGTCTTTATGAAAGCAGACTGTCCGATGTCTCCGTATATTATTTCAATTCTGTCCCCCGCGACCTGCTCCAGTATGCTTACGGCTGAGGATGTCACCTCCGGACCGATGCCGTCTCCCGGAAGCACAAGTATGTTTTTCGGCATTTATGACCTCAGATTCTGCTGAGGACACCGGCATATATCAGAGGCAGAGTGACGGTGGCATCCCCCTCGACCGTCATCTTCTTTGCATCCGCTTTCACCTTTCCCCAGGATACGGCCTCCCTTATGCGTGCGCCGGAGAGCGAACCGTCGTATTCTTCGGCCGTCGTCAGGTATATGCAGTAATCCAGTCCTCCTCTGAACTGGTTCCACCATATCACATGGTGCTTGGATATCCCGCCGCCTATGATCACAGCACCGGTTGCCTCGGCTCCGTTTGTCAGTTCGCTGAGCATCTGTTCGTCGCCAAACAGATCTATGCGCAATTTCCTGTGTGTCTGATAATACATCCACAACTGGCATCCGAACGAACCGTCGGTTATTCCGGGGACGACAACAGGGACACCCATCTTATGGCATTGGTACAGGAGGCTGTCTTCATCCCCGAGTCTCGAACCGACCGCGTCTATTATTTCGTGTGTGGTCATAGACTGAGTATCCGAAAAGATCTCGTCAAACATCGGCAGGAGATTGTCCTCGAGCACCGTACCGTAACATTCGTCCGGAACGAGAACGTTACCGAGTCTGCTGATTTCGTATTTGTCTCTGAGGACCTCGTCGTCCATCATGAAATCACCCTTGTAGTAGTCAGCATAACTCCTTGAAAGATCGTGGTCCAGCGTCCCGCATGTTGTTATAATGAGGTCAACGAGACCGTTCTTTACCATATCAACGATCACACCTCTGGTACCCGTGGCCATTATGCAGGCCGGAAAAGAGAGAATTTTCAGGCAGTTTTTATCTTTGGCCATAGCCTCCGCGATGTTTGTCGCATCTGCGAGTTTCTGAGCGGTGAAACCTCCCGCTCTTCCCATCGCCTCAAGCATACGGTCCACGGTCATGTCTTTCGTAATTTTGATGTCTTCCACCGGAATGAGTTCCAAGTCTTTCATTTAAATGACCCGCTTATGCGCCTCTTCAAGTGTTGCTCCGTTAAAAGTTTGCTGGTACCGGCATTATTTGTGAATCAGAGATCTGTCAGACCTCTGGATCAACGCAGATCTGCCGCTGTCGGTGATGTCCGGTGGCATCGGCGGTCGCGAAAACTCCGGTTAAACAGTTTTGCACGCCCGGCCGTGCGGATATGCCTGCGGTTTTTGCCGGACCCTCGGAACAAACAGCGCGAATATCGCAGAAAATTTGCAGATGAAGCGGCACACATTTGTTGCCGGTTACAGGCAGTATGCAGGCTCAGACACTCCCCGCCGCACAGGAGTAGCACATGTCCTGCGGATGCTGACATGCCCAATAACTCCGGAAGCGGTTTGACGGATGGCAATGTATTCTTTCTTCAATGCGTATGTATGAGTTTTCAGGGATGGTGCTGTATGTCACCGAGAACAGATAAAATCCGTCTGTGCCGGCGGCTTTTGCCTTGTACGGCAGTATTATACGTTCCGATATACTGGAGGGGACATGCTCATGGTCGCAAGAGACCGATCCTACGAGGAACTCAGAAGGGACCTGAGATGCAAGAAGATTGTGATATGGACATGCAACACATGTGCCAGACTTTGTAACGGGATCGGCGGGACGGATTCAGCAGAGAGGCTTGCCGCAGCCCTCAGGAGTGACGGGATCGATGTCCTGGGTGTACTCGGCACGTCCGCATCGTGTCTGGAAAGGAAGGTGCGGGCCAAAGAGGACACAGAAATGATAGGCAGGGCCGATCTGGTTTTGGCAATGACGTGCAGTATAGGGGCGTTGTGTGCGGAGAGGATATTCGGTAAGGATGTGTTCAACCCGCTCGTCACACTGGGAACCGGGTTCGCGGATGAAGAAGGGAAGATGATGATCTGCGATTGCAGACACCCGAAGTCGCCGGTGAAAGAGCTGTCTCATGCCGCCTCCGAGAAAGGGTTGCACTGCAGCCCTTATGTCTGACCGTGTCGTCAGGTGAGTATATTTCGCGGAACCCGATGCGCGTACTGATCTTCATGGTGCTCGGCGGGATTAGGGATACCTCTTCCGTCAGCTGTTTTTTCTTCGAATGCGGCGTCTCTGCCGCCGGGACAGCCACCGCCGGCGTTTCCGCAGGCGATCTGTCTTTCTGCGCTGATTGCTGTGGTATCATCATCGGACGGGTTCAAAAGTAAACACGACAGCGGCAGGAGCATCGATCGGGACTGAAACAGCCGTGATCGCATTGCGGTCTAAGCTACGCCGCAATCAGAGTTACGCACCAATGTGCATTATGCCTGCTCTGATAACGGGCCTGTTCGGGGCGTCCCGAAAAAGCCCGGATTTCCCAAAAGCCGTTTCATCTCTAAGGATTATATACGAGAATCGGGTACAGTAACCAAAACCAAAGGGGCAAGAACAAAATGATAGACATACTGGATTTAGGCAATATGCTATTCATGATTCCCATCGCCGCGGTCGTCGCGCTGATCTTTGCTTTGTATTTTTTCAGAAATATCTGGTCGAGAGACAAAGGTACGCCTGAGATGCAGAAGATATCGGATGCGATCGAAACAGGTGCCATGGCATACCTCAGACGTCAGTACAAGACGATAGGGATCATAAGCATAATTCTGGCGGCTGTATTGGCACTTGCCGGTCTTATTGACAGCTTCAAAGAATATCTGGGACCTATGGTCGCGATTGCATTTCTGATCGGAGCGGGGTTCTCGATACTTTCCGGTTACATCGGAATGAGAATATCGGTGAATGCCAACATCAGAACAGCACATGCGGCTGGGAAATCCCTGAATGATGCATTTATATGCTCATTCCGCGGGGGTGCCGTATCAGGCATCGCCGTTTCTGCGCTGAGTCTCATAGGTCTGTTCGCGGTCGTTTTCGTGTACGATGCGGTCATCAACGAGACAATGACAAAGACACTGCATGCGGTGGTCGGATATGCATTCGGCGCATCGTTCGCGGCTCTGTTTGCGCAGCTTGGCGGCGGAATATACACCAAAGCGGCCGACGTAGGTGCCGATCTTGTCGGAAAGGTAGAGGCGGGTATACCGGAAGACGATCCCAGGAACCCGGCTGTGATCGCAGATCTGGTGGGGGATAATGTCGGAGACTGCGCCGGACGCGGAGCGGACATATTCGAGTCCACGGCGGCGGAGATCATCGGTTCGATGGTCATCGGAACGGCCGTGATCGCAGCCGCGGGAAGTGCGGGACTTTCCAGCAACTGGATTTTTCTGCCCCTGGTTCTTATGGCATTCGGACTCATTGCATCCCTTGTCGGGATACTGGCCGTAAGGATGAAAAATGAGGACTCCGATGTCTGCGGAACTCTCAACAGAGGGTATTATCTGACGATTGCGCTTGTTCTTGTGTTCTTGGCAATATCGACGTTCTATATGCTGGGCGAAGAATGCGAGCTTTGGTACTACTATTTCGGAGCCGGAATAGTGGGAATCGTTCTCGGACTGGCAATTGTGTACATAACCCAATACTACACAGGCGACCACAAACCTGTAAAGGATATCGCTAAATCATCCGAGACGGGACCGGCGACAAATGTCATAGCGGGAATATCTACGGGACTCGAATCGACCGTCCTTCCGGTGATATGCATTGTAGCTGCCATAATTATTTCATACACACTGGGATACTACGCGGCACCGGCAGGCATGGACCAGATGGCCTTCGGTCTATACGGTACAGCAATAGGCACGATAGCTATGCTTGCGTCTTCCGCTTTCATACTGGCCGAGGATACATTCGGTCCTATCACGGATAACGCGGGCGGTATTGCGGAGATGTCCGACCAGCCGGAAGAAGTCAGAAAGAGGACGGACAAGCTGGATGCAGCGGGGAACACCACAAAAGCCCTCACAAAAGGGTATGCAATGGCATCGGCCGCACTCGCAGCGTTTCTTCTTTTCGCAGCGTTCTTTGAGATCGTTGCAGAAATCCAAGACCGTCCCCTGTCCGAAGTGTTCAACGTGAACATCGGAGATCCGCTGATATTCTGCGGCGCTCTTGTGGGTGCTGTTCTTGTATTCTACTTTGCATCGCTTGCAATCCGCGCCGTCGGAAAGGCCGCCGGAGAGATGATAGAAGAGGTACGCAGACAGTTCCGCGAAGACCCCGGAATAATGGCAGGGACATCAGAACCCAGCTACAAGGACTGTGTTGACATAGCCACCCGCGGTGCCCTTAGGGCAATGGTGGCTCCTGCACTGCTTCCGATACTGGTGCCTGTGGTCTTTGGTGTCATATACAGAATTGTGTTCCCCGAAATAGCCTACATGGCGGTTGGAGCACTGATCATGGTCGGTACGATCGTTGGTATTCTCATGGCGAATTTCCTTAACAATGGGGGAGGTGCCTGGGACAATGCCAAAAAGTACATTGAAGAGGGCAACCACGGCGGAAAAGGGTCTCCTGCACACGCAGCCGCAGTCGTAGGAGATACCGTCGGAGATCCGTTCAAGGACACCGCGGGACCGTCGATACACGTGCTCGTCAAGCTGCTTTCCACAATATGCCTGGTCACGGCAGTTCTGTTTGTGGTATAAACTCTTCCCGCGCGGGCGCATGCCCGCGCACCCGCCCGTTGCCACGCGACGCGGGCACATGGACGGGTTTATATACGATGGCCATAATCCCTGCACCCAAGAGGACCCGCTATGTATATGTTGACAGAGGCCGAAAGGATCGTCAGGATTCCGCCGTCGGAGCTTGAAGAGGATATTGAGAAGGTCATAGATGCCCTCACATGGGACTCCTTCGAAGGGAGAATCGGAGAGGACAAGGAAATAACCGTTCTCATAAGGAACGTGAAACCTGTCGGTCCGGGACGCATTGTTCACGGTGACGGAGCCGTGTACCAGACTGTCAAATACGAGCAGGTCGTGTTCAAGCTCAAAGACAACGAGATAATCGAAGGCGTGGTGGTGGAGGTCCTTAAGTTCGGAGCCTTTGTCAGATTCGGTCCGCTGGACGGTCTGCTGCATATAAGTCAGGTGATGGATGACCGTGTCGACATAGACGAGTCAAACCAGAGACTTATAGGCAAGGATACCGGGAGAACACTTTCTGTGGGCGATGTTGTAAAAGCCAGAGTGGTGAGCATAGATTTGAACGAAAAGAACCCTCAAGACAGCAAGATAGGGCTGACGATGCGCCAGCCCGGACTCGGGAAACTGCAGTGGCTTGATGAGGACAGAAAGAAAAGACAGCAGGAGACCGATGTCTGATGGCGGGACCTGTGTACAGGGCGTGCAAGCAGTGTAACTTCCTTACGGAGGGAGATACGTGTCCCCGATGCGGAGGCCAGACCTCCAAAGAATGGCAGGGGTTCGTCGCGGTTGTCGATTTCGAGAGATCGGACATCGCACAGAGAATGGGTATAACTGCCAACGGCAGATATGCACTGAAGGTCCGCTGAGATGGAGTCTGTCGGCAGAAGGGTTCCTGAGAGAAACAGGAGGTTTTTCAAAGAACCCTTGGGCACGGACCTCAAAGAGGAAGAACTGACGGTCATCGGCAGGGAGCCGAAGATGATAACCGTCGGCGACATGGTGTCGCTGACGGCGATGAAACACGGGATCATTCCCGACCTGTCCATCTATGACGGGATGACAGGAAGGAGAGAAATGACCGAATTCACGGCCCTCGTCAAAAGCGGGGGACGGAAGGAAACTGTCGTAAGAAACAAAGCCGGGACGATAACGGCTGAGCTTATTGCGGCAATAAAAAACGCTTTGAACGGGAAGGAAGAGATAATCTGTGTGGAGGGAGAAGAGGATCTGGCGACGATACCGTGTATCCTCCTGTCTCCGGATGGCACAAAGATAATCTACGGATGGCCCGGAAAAGGGATGAAACTCGTTACGGTTGACGAAAACATCCGGAACAAGGCTCAGAGCCTCATGGAAATGACGGAGGAGTTGGAATGAAGATAGAGATAACAAACCAAAAAGAGAATCCTTTGCAGAAAAGGAAAGAAGTCTATTTCACAATAGACCATGTCGGCGAGACAACTCCCGGCAGGAATGCGGTTGCAGAGGACATAGCGAAGAAGACAAAGTCCAAAAGAGAATGCGTAGTCGTGGACAATGTGGAATCCGTATACGGTATCGGAAAATCAGAGGGATATGCAAAGGTCTACGAGAGCAAGACAGCGGCTCTGTCTTATGAGCGCAAGCATCTCCTGAAGAGAAACGGAATAGAAGCGGAAGTGCCCGCACCGGCTGCAAAGGAGTGATTAAGGTGGCGGCAGCGAAAAAAGCGGCGGTAAAAAAGAGTGACTCGATTTCGAAGAAAGATGCCTACAAAATCAGCGGCGGCAGTGTCGAGAGGACAAAACCGTCGTGTCCCAAATGCGGACCGGGTGTCTTTATGGCAACCCACAAAGACCGTGTATCGTGCGGAAAATGCGGATACACCGAGTTCGGCAAGAAAGAATAAACGAAAGTCTTCATTCGGCTCCCTCCCTCTCAAGACGGAGCCTCAGGATCGCCGGGGGAGGTATCTGATCCCCCGGTAAAATGTTTTATCTTCCCGCAGGAGTACCGCAGTTTATGGGCCAGTGGTATAGCTTGGATAGCATGGAGGTTTCCGGAGCCTCTGACCCGGGTTCGAATCCCGGCCGGCCCGCTCACTATGTCTAGCCAGGCATAGAAATTCTAAAATTCTGACTTTGACAGTTATCTCGAAATTTAGTCTTTCTGATTGTTTGACAGTTGAGTCCGTTGCAATCCAATAGTTATCCCATGACCGGGAAACACCCGCCGGGCGGTGATCTTTAACATGCATCCATGCGCAATTCTTGTTTTTTTGCAGCGGATTCCGATACACGGAGAACAGACACGGCAGCATTAGGAGTCCTTATACGGAAAACAACTGTTGTAACAATATGGAAAGATGCAACGTCAAATTCTCTTCGGAAATAAACACGAATTATTTTCCAAAAGGGACAAATCATAAAGCACAAATCGGCCATCCGGCCGATACTGCCGAAGGGCGTGTCGTCATTGCGAATCATCTGTCAAATTTTCGTCGCAATAAATGTTGAAAAATTCCAACTGTCGAGGTCAGGATCAATATCTGGAAGCATTTGATAATATATCACTGTTCACAGACAAATACATGGAATCTCCCGCAATATATCTGGAATCAATAAGAAAGAAGATAGCCGCAAAGAAAGCTGGCATTGATCTCAAGAAACTTAAAGATGAAGGATATCGGGTGGAATGAAGAAGAGCGAGTTTAGCGAACATTCATGATTTGATCGGTGGTTAATATTTTGTTTTCGAAACCACCAGAGGTAGGAAAATCGCCTCCATTATTAGTTATGATAAAGTCACCCATGTTGTAATATGATGCAACTATTGTGTCTGCCCAATCGAGATTTCCACAGATATTACAGAGGCGATTATTTCTTTCTGCCATCAATTCTGCTGCAATGCGCGCATTTTTTTGATCGAACCAAAGAACTTTTACTCGAAGGTTTCTGAGCATCTCGTCTAAATCTTCCATCGACTCCCCCTTACTCAGAATCTGTCTGCCTCTTTCCATATACACTATCGGAGGTATGGATAAGTTTCCATTATAATGTGTTAACCAATTGATGAATTTTTTATCTCGGAATACGCACGTATCGAGGATGAGTGAGGGATCAGGCATTATTTGGCCTCAGGAGTCAAGTCTCATCGTCACATAGTTTGGATGTTAGAACATCCAGTCTTTCAATTCTTTTTTCTCTATCTTCTAGCAGAGATATAACCAGATGATTGTTACTATTGCCCAAAGTTAACTTTTCTGCAAAATTTTGCAGTATTTGTTCCATTTTTTGGGTTTCCCAAGGTATTTCTTCTTTCCATATGGCTAGAGTATTGGCTGGAATATTTTCGTTGCATTTTTTGTGGAGTCTAAGATGATAGCAGAAGAAATACCAGAAATATTCTGTTAAGTCGTACAGATCTTTGGGAGACACATTGCTTTCCAAACCCATTTTGAACACGGCTTCGAATTTCTCCTTTTCATTGAGAATGTTCTTGAATTCATTTTTGGGAAAATTCTCCATAGTGGGATAGAATAAGCCAGCCAAATATTCGGATGAATTATTCATGACCGTCCTTTTACTCATAGAGTCTAACGATTCTCGGAGTTTTTTATAATCCTTTTGGAAATCGAATGGAGCTCCATCATAAACTTCATCTTTTGCTGTCTCGTGTGCATCTGATCCTTTATGGCGGAGCATGAATTCTGTCATGTTCTTTTTTATGAGGCTGATGACTTCATCATTGGATTCGTATGCGGGAACTTCATCTCCTATCCATTTGACGGTAGTATAATTCGGTTGATCATGATTCCAGTGAACATACGGTACACAATATCCAACCACGATGTCTCCCCACCTATACCAGCAGTGGGGGAGTTTGATATCAATTTTCCTAAGTTTCAAATCGCTGTGAAGGAGAGTGATGAATTTATTGTAGATAACACCTGGGGCATCACCTTCTCTCTCTTTCCTGTATTTATCAAGGAACATATATGAGGCAATCTTAACATAATCGCTCTTCATCAAAGATTGTTTTCCCAAATGCATTCCCTCCAGCATGTTCAACAAATGGAATGATTAGCGTTTATATTAATTTTGATACTATAGTTAATTACCAAACTATTTTGATCAATTCTTCATAAAATAATTCCTTCCAGTATTCGAAATACGAGGTATTGGAGGCTTCCAGACGGAATCTTTCCTCCAAAAGAGATGTCATATGATCACGGTCGATCATCCTGTTCTTGGATATCGAACGTTTCAATTTCTTCCAGATGAACTCTATCGGGTTGAGATGAGGGGAGTACGGAGGAAGAAAAACCGGATGAATGTTCAGGGATTCGGCGCATTCCTTTGCCGCTTTGGAATGATGGGATCTGAAATTATCAAGTATTATGATGATATCGCCATTACCGTTCGCATTCCTTATATCGTTCAGGAAGGAACAGACATCGGATGCTTTTGAAGAGTTGGGGAATGATATCGCGGATGTTCCGTTCATGGACAGAAAGCCCATGGCATTCGCTTTGATCCTGTCGGTATTCTTTACAACACCGGGTTTATCCGGCGACCATAACCTGACGGTGTTCGCGGTCGTTTGCGGAGAAGCCTCGTCCATGAACCCTATCACCGTGCCGTATCCGGCACCGTCCAGAGCATCCCGGAGTTTTTTTTGAGTATGTCTTCTGCATCATCCGGCCTGCGATGGTCTCTGGGATAGGGTTTGGCATGGTGCATCCCCATTTTTGTTAAGATCACATGTACCTGCTTCATGCTGTATTCTATTCCGTATTCTTCAATGATGAGAAGACGCACATCCGATGTCTCCATCGGCTGCAGCCTGAGCATCTCCTTCAATCCGTCTTTTTGTTCTGCGGTGAGGCGGGAAGGTCTTCCCCCGCCGAACCTCGGCTCGATGGTTTCCGGACCTCCGCTGTTCCAAAGTTCCTGTATGTTGTATCCTGTCTGTGCGGTCATTCCATTGACTTTGGCGGCCTCCGGCACAGAGTAACCGAGATATCTCATTCTTATGAATGTGAGCCTCTGCCGCACTCGCGAAGCGCGTGCGGCTGTCCTTTCCGTTTCGCCCAATGCTTTGTTCAGTTCTTCCATCGGCATATGTTTGATGATGCCTATAGCTTCCGGTCTTGCCATGGATATGTATAGGCATCATTATTCAAATAAGTTTAGTAATTAACTATAAGCAACGTGCCAACGATCCTTTGAGGAGTATTGCCGCCATCGATCACATCGTCAATCATACCTTCTAAAACATAATATAGCTGAAGTGGATCGAAAATGGGGCTGTATCCTGTATCATATTGTGCGATTTTCTCTGCTTCCCTAAAAAAATAGTCAAGTAATGTAATGGAAAACTTTCGCACCTCTTGGTCTGACATGTTCCTTATTGCTTCAGCACATTTTACTGCTGCGTCTGCTGCATTTTTTGGTCTGCGCTGAGATGCCCATTCGGGATCTATCCCCTTCGCTGCCTTTGCTACATTCAATGGACCCGACTTCATATGAGGAATTTTATATTTTAATAAAAAATCCCTTATTGCTCCCTCATACAGCGAACGCGGAGAGCAACTGTAGAAATTGTGAACGGGATCATAATCGGGGTCGATAATCTTCGCGATAGCCATTACAAGGACGATCTCTCTGAACCCATAGGCTTTCGAGTCAAAAAGGTCATCGAGTTCTCTCATTGATCCAAAGTCATTTCCATTTTCAGAAGAGATGTGCTTACGCAGTTTCTCCATTATTTTTTCGACATCGGATCTACTGGCCTTCACACGGATCCCTCACTTTCCACAATAGCATAACTATCAAGAGTTCCTGAGATGATCGAACTCTTTTCTTGATGATCCAATACCTGAATCAAAGATCTAGCAACAGCCTCTGCCATATTGCATGGAACAGCGTTGCCGATCTGAGCATATATTGAAGACTTTGTGCCTTTGAATATATGATCTGCAGGGAATGTTTGGATCGCTGCCGCTTCTAGCGTCGTAATACGTCTCAGTCTGTCTGGTGCTCCCTTGAATTCTGCTTTTGCCGTATTTGTCCAAAGCGTACTGTGATATTCAGCCGGCCAGTTAATGCCGGATGGGTCCATAAGGTATTCATTGTCAATTATAGGAGTTTTATTTCCGCCCATTGATGCAGGAAGAGTATTAGCATAGCCATCAAGATCGATCGGTCTGCCCAAGCCATTGAAATACATGCCAACATAGGGAGACTTCCGCAATATTGGCTTAGCTGCAAGTGTTATCTTTGCCGTACACGTCAGCGGATTGAGTATAGTTCCCGCCGCAGCAGTGTGTTGAGAACCTCTCTTATTGTTGGGGGCTTCTTTGAATGGGATCTTATTACGGCTTCCATATAGTGAAATGAGCGACGATGTCCTTTCGAATGCCTATGAAAAATACTCTTTCTCTTTTCTGAGGCACATTATGATCTGATGAGTTAAGGATGTAATACCTCACGTTGTATCCTATTTTTTCCATTTCATGCAGATACTTGTTGCGGATCGCCTTCCATTTGTCCATTGTCCCCAACGCTTTTACATTTTCCATAACAAATGTTCTTGGCATTACCAGTCTGACAGCTTCAACAAAAGACCATATTAACTTACTTCGCTCATCATCGGGTCCATTTTTCCCGCCACAGAGAATCCCTGGCAGGGTGGTCCGCCAAATAAAACATCGATGGAGCCACAGTATTCTCTTAATGTCTCGAAATGATCATTAATATCCCCCCTCAGCAAGTTCACATTTGGATGATTAGATGCATGTGTATCGGCGGCATCTTTACTGAGTTCATTGGCCACAATTATATTTATCCCGGCGCGCTCAAACCCAATATCCATTCCGCCAGCACCGGTGAATAGAGACATCCCATTGAGTTTCATATACACGCCACTGATTGCAAGGGCATTATACTTGCGATTAGAGGACCTCCCATCGCTTATTGACCGTTAAGGCGTTTTATTCAGTAAAGCAAAGAGACAAAAATACTGGACCGTTACTATCCCCCAAATTTGACACTTGCAGCGGATCCTGAACTCAATCCCCGGGCTGTTTCCGTTCGTATTTTATCAGTGCTGTAGAGGGTCCGACAGAAACTTCATCCTCAGAAGATACGAGAAATCGTGACCATATCTCTCAGAATCCGTAAATCAAGAAGTCCGAAAGCCAGGACGCTTTCGGTCTGTTCCGTCATTACCCGTTCCGCGCCACTGCATCCGATCTGCTGCCGAACTCCGGCATATGTGCAAATAAACCAGCCCTCCCGTTTTGGTCGCCGGGAGGGTGTGAAGAAAATCAGCTCATGCCGTACGACCATACTCCTCCGGATATCATCGGAATAAATTCTTCGCAGAATGACTTCATCTCCGCATCAGGATCAAGGTCTTCGAACAAGCCGGGATAGAGCCACTCGGCCATAAGCTGAAGAGTTATGAAGCATTCCGCGCTGTCCCTGAAGTACGACAGAGCAAAATGCACTCTTCCTTCCCGAACAGCCGACATCGCGGACCATCCGTCTCTGTCGGTAAAGGCTTCCGTTGCCGCACACATCATCAATACATCAGTTCTTTTCATTCAGTCCCTCATTCAGAAACCGATCCACTGGAACGCGCGGATATCCTCCATCCTCTGGCAGATGTCTGTTCATTCCAGAGTTTTGCGTATAATCCTCCGTTTTCCAGAAGATCGGAGTGTCTCCCGACCTCTGATACCTTTCCTTGATCCAGAACAACAATCCTGTCCGCGGAAGATATTGTGTTCAGGCGGTGCGCTATAACAACCACGGTCTTCGACACGACAAGTTTTGCCACGGCGGCCTGTATGCTGCGTTCATTCTCCGGGTCCAGCGAGGATGTGGCTTCGTCAAGCAATATTATCGGCGCATCTTTCAGCATCGCCCTGGCGATGGATATTCTCTGCTTCTCTCCGCCGGAAAGCGTGGATCCGCCTTCGCCGACCATCGTCTCGTATCCTTCCGGCAATGCCTCGATGAACTCATGACACTCCGCAGCTTTGGCGGCAGCGATTATCTGCTCCCTGGATGCATCTGTGTTGCCTATGCGTATATTGTTAAAGATTGTGTCATTGAAGAGATACACATCCTGGAACACCACACTCACCAGCCTCAGCAGATCATCCGTATGCATATCTCTGACATCGATTCCGCCTATCGTCACCGACCCCGAATCCACATCCCAGAATCTTGCGATCAGATTGGTCATCGTTGTCTTTCCGGAACCGGAAGGTCCCACCAGTGCGGTGATACTTTTCTCGGGAAGTTTGACGCTCACGCCGTCTATAGCCCTTTTGTCTTCGTAGGAGAACGCCGCATCTTTGAATTCTATGTCATATTTTTCGGGTACTTTCGATTCGTCCGGTTCCGGAAGAGGTTTCTGCCCCAGAACCCCGGCGATCCTGTCCGCCGCCACATTCATGAACCTCATCTCAGCGAGGTACATCGATATCACTTTGAGCGGTTCGCAGAATGCGTACCCCAGGATCAGGAACATAAGGAACGCGGATACCGTCAGCGATCCGTCGATGACTCTCCCCGAGCCGATTATAATCGCGAGTATAAAGCCCAGCTCTATCACTATCTGGTAAACCCCTATGAGCGGTCCGGGGACGGCTTCAAGCACTATGCTGTCTCTGCGGCTCTTTATGTTAGCCTGATCGAGTCTTTTGAAACCCTCGCCTGTGCGGTTGTATGCTTTCAGAGTCTTCATCCCGTAGAGATATTCCAGAACCAGAGAGGATGCCTTATTGGATGATTTGATTTTCCTTTCGGAAAAACGGTTCAGCACACGGTTTACCGCATAAAGTGCCGGTATGGACAGCAGGACAGCCCCCAGCAGTACGAGCGTCAGTTCCGTGTCAGTGTATGCGAGATACAATGTCATTACGGCAGGCAGGGCAAAAGCACCCATGATGTCCCCGAACAGATGGGAAAAGGTCTGTTCCACCTTATCCATATCCTGCAGCATCAGTGCCGCGGTGTCTCCCGGGTCATTCTTTCTGAAATATCCCATCGGCAGGTGCCTCAGGTGTTCTCCCATCTTTTCTCTGGAGACCGCCACAAGCTCGTATGAAGTTATGAACTGCTTCAGGTAGGCGATCGAATTGATACCGTATTGCATCAGCAGCATTACCGCAACCGCCGCGAAATACAGCCAGAGTGCCTCTGTGTTCAGCGGGGAACCGTTCTCGAATTCGAACAATTCCAGCACAATAAGGTAAACGAAGAATAACGGTGTCCCTTTCCATGCCGCCTGGAGGACGGCCCATATCGTGGGAACCAGCATCCTCTTGTTCTCTCCTCCCGTAACTATCGAAAGACTTTTCCACATATTCTCACGCTCCTATAGTCCATTCCTGGGCGGATGTGTGCGACTCCCACATCCTGCGGTAGATACCGCCGGCAGCCACAAGATCTTCGTGGGTGCCTTTTTCCGCTATCTGTCCTCTGTCCACCACAAGTATCTGATCCGCATCTTTGATCGTGGACAGCCTGTGGGCGACCACAATCACTGTCTTGCCGGTGACCAGTCCGCCTATCGCTTCCTGTATTCTGCTCTCATTATCTGGATCGGAGAATGCGGTGGCTTCATCGAGGATGATAATCGGTGCATCTTTGAGAATAGCTCTTGCGATGGAAATCCTCTGCTTTTCCCCTCCGGAAAGATTGTGCCCTCCGTCGCCCAATACCGTATCGTATCCCATCGGAAGCGATTCTATCGTTTCGTGTATCTGTGCCGCCTTTGCTGCGGCAATGGCATCGTCCCTCGTCTTGGACTTGTTTCCCATAAGTATGTTCTCTTCAACGGTATCGGAGAATACAAACGCGTCCTGGAAAACGAATGCGATCATGTTCATCAGATCTTTGTAGGGTATGTTTCTGACATCCGTTCCGCCGATTTTTATGCTCCCGGCGTCCGTATCCCAGAGCCTGGGTATCAGCTGTGCTATAGTAGACTTGCCGGCACCTGACGGACCTACCAGCGCGGTGACGCTTCCGCCTTCGGCGCGGAAGGTCACGTCTCTGAGGACTTCCGTTTTGTCATAAGAGAATGTCACTCCGTCAAATTCCACGGAATTATCCTCAGGGACCGCGGAATCCGGGGGATCCGCAATCTCTTTTTCGTTGAGTACGGAGTTAATGCGTTCCACTCCGCCGGAGATAAGTTTCGTGGTGCTGAAGATGGTTGCCGCTTTGTAAATCGGTCTGACCACTCCTGCGCCTACAATCAGAAAGAGTATGAATGTGTCTATTCCCAGCGTTCCTTCCGAAAATTTCCACAGGCCTACCGGCAGTATGAATAGCAGAGATGCTGACAGAGCAGTAGTGAATCCCGCCCATGTACCCTTGAAAGCTTTGGTCCATTGGATACAGTATTCTTTATATTCGTCCACTGAACGCTTGAACCTGTCGAACGAGTACACGGACTGGTTGAACGCCTTCACCACAGGCATTCCGTGGATGTATTCCACGATGGTTCCGTTCATCTCCTCCTGAGTGCGGTGATACCCTTTGAGTTTGTCCTCTATGGCATCCTTGTCTCCGGCGAATGACGACATCCACAGCAGGAATGCTATCGGTATCGGCAGTGCGGATGCCAGTGCAAGCATCCAGTCTGTCGTTGCCAGATAGATTAAAACCACTGCGGGCGCGATCGTGACGGATACCATATCCGGTATGTAGTGCGCAATGAAAAGTTCTATGCGCTCGACATCCTCCCCCAGCATCTTTTTCAGAGAACCTGTGGTTCTTGACGAGAAATAACCCATCGGAAGCTTTCCCAGACGTTCGGCCAGTTTCGTCCTCATCGTATACAGAATATTGTATGCCGATACATGCGATATCATGCCCGACGCATACAGGAACACAAACCTCAGCACGAACATCACAGCCATCAGATACAGCAGATGTTCAACATTTGCACGGTCCACAGGGGGATTCAGAAGGTTCCCCGCTATCAAATAGATAATAACAAACGGTACTATGGCCAGAATCTCGCTGATTGTTGCAAGTGCTCCGGACAGGATGAGCCAGCCTTTCTTCTTGTTTGATATTTCAAGCACTGCTGCCAGTCCTGTCTTCCTATGTTTTTCGTTTTTATTATGACTGTTCATAAAATCCCTCTTTGTATTCCGACTGCGCACATACCGAAGATTTCGTATCCGTTCTGCGGCGGTGCATGCGCAGCGAGTGTTTCGGATGCACGTGCGGAAGACCATACTCGTCCTCCGTCACTTTCGAATGGATTCCGTATACCGAGCGCAGCATTTCTTCTGTGATCACCTCTCCGGGTGCACCGTGGCCGTATACGGTTCCCTCTGACAGAACCGCGATTCTGTCTGAATATTTCGACGCCAGATTGATGTCGTGAAGCACCATCACCATCAGAAGACCCCGTTCTTCGGCGACCGTGCGCGCAGTTTCGAACATTTCAAGCTGTCTGCACAAGTCAAGATTATTACTGGGTTCGTCCATCAGAAGAAGATCCGGATCTCTCATGAGACACTGAGCAACCATCACCATCTGACACTGCCCTCCCGAAAGTTCGTTCATGCGTCTGGACGAAATTTCTTCGATGCCCATGTCCTCCAGTGTGGAATATGCCGCTTCGATATCTTCGGCGCAGACTTTCCAGCGGAGACGGTCCAATCTCCCCATGAGCATCACTTCCATGACCGTGAGCGATGTTTTTTCCGGCATCTCCTGCGGCATGTATGCAATCTGTTTCGGTATGTCGGAGACGGCTTTGCCGTCAAGCGATATTGTTCCGGAATGATCGTACAGACCTGCCATACACCTCATCAGCGTAGATTTTCCTGCGGCGTTGGGGCCTATTACAGAAGTTATTCCTTTGCCCATATCCAGGCTGATTCCTTTGAGCACCTCTCGGTCGCCGTATGAAAACACCACGTCTTTGACTGTGAGTCTCAGTACACCGCCCCCTTTTTGCGGAGTATAAGCATCATAAAGAACGGCACCCCGATAAACGAGGTGATTATCCCTATCGGGAATATCAGCCCGGGGGAAACGACTTTGCTGAGAGTCGAGGACAGAGAAAGAAGCATCGCACCCATGATTGCCGACAGAGGAAGGAAAAATCTCTGATCGTCGCCGACAAGCATTCTGGCCATGTGCGGCCCCACCAGGCCCACGAACCCGATGGTTCCGGTGAAACTTACCGCAACGGCGGTCAGTATCGATACTCCGATCAGCACCTGTCTCCTCAGGTTGCTGACATTCACTCCGAGACTCATGGCCTTGGAGTCTCCCAGTTTCAGGGAGGTCAGTTTCCAGCCGTTCGCCGCAAACAGGATTCCGACGGCGGCCACCGCAACAACCACTATCGGAACGTTTGTCCACGTTGCTCTCTGCAGGCTGCCGAACATCCAGAACAGCAGCGATGACTGCTGCTGTGCCGTACCCATATACTGTATCAGCGACACGAAAGACTGGAACAGGAACAGCATGGCGATTCCCGACAGAATTATCTTGTTTCGGTCAGCTGATTTTGCTCTCGCTATCAGATATATGATTGTGCAGGACAGGCAGGCAAACACGAAAGCGTTTATGGGAACTGCGTACTGCCCTGCGGCGGTTATTCCGATTCCCAGAACCATGAATAACCCGGCACCAAAAGCAGCTGCGGTTGATACGCCGAGCGTGTAAGGATCGGCCAGAGGATTATCCAATATGGTCTGCATTTCCGCCCCCGCCATACCGAGGGCAAGACCCACTGCCACCGCCATGATTGCCACGGGCAGCCTTATCGACCAGACGATGGCCACGGTCCCGTCATCCGTCTGACCGGGGAAGATGACAGCATGCAGCACCTCTCCCGGAGCCATCATCGATGCTCCTGTCATCAGATCGAGAATAAAAAAGACGAACACGGCGGCTGCGCATATCAGGAGAATCGTTACCTTCCTGCCGACGATGGCTTCGTAAACTCCGTGTCCGTCCATTTGCACTCACCATTCACTGAGACAATGCCGGGGTGTAAGCCCAGTTTCCGCTGATCTCGAAAGGCATGAATCTGTCGTAAAACTCTTCGAGAGCAGATTTCGGATCAAGATCGGGGAATACGTCGGGGTACCCCCACATGGCAACGTACTGAAGCGATACGAAACACTCGACTCCGTTCCTGAAATTCGCATCGATGAAGTGCACCCTGCCTTCCTTGACTGCAGTGAGACTGCTCCACCCGGTCCTTCCGAGATACTCCTTGGCTGTGTTTTCAAGCTGCTCCTGCGTCGGATTCACATCGAACCCGAACACCTCACCCAGCGGCGGGTAGTAGTAGCCGGACGCGCAGAGGAGTATAAGATCCGGATCTTTGGACATTATGTACTCCATGCTCAGGAACCCGTACCCCGTACCGGCCAGCATGCTGTTGTCTCTTCCCATGTTGTACAGTCCGCCGTATGCAATCTCAGGTTCGCCGACAACCGTTGTCATGTAGGTTCCGGATGACGGATCCATCAGGATCTCCAAAAACACCGTCGGCTTGTCTCCTCCGTCGTGCAGCACTCCGAGAACTTTTTCTTTTTCACGGTCGTTGAATTCTATTATCTCTTCAGCGCGTTCCTCATTCTGGAGGATAGTGCCTATGGTACGTGTGTTATTCTCGTAAACTCCTTCGTCAAAGGAGTCGTTGTAGTATCCGAGGAAAATATACGGTACGTTTGAGTACTCCAGATACTCGATGAACTCATCCGCCGGATAATTGAGCAGTTTCACATAGTTGGGAATCACAACGAGATCCGGCTTAAGAGCCAATACCTTTTCCGAACTCACTGTGCCCTCATAAAATCCGCCCAATTGGGGAATGTCCGAAAACCCAGGTACTTTTTTGCAGTAGAGATCCCAGAGAGTTGCGTTTGATTCCTTCAAAGTGCCTCCGAGACCTACGACTTTGTCAAAGAACTCAAGCCCGCCTATTGCAACGTATGTATTAATGGAGTCATTGTCAAACAGGACTATTTTCTCCAGCGGCAGATCCAGAGTTACATCTCTTCCCTGACTGTCTGTAACTGTGACCTGTGTTTTGTCCCCCCCCCCCCGATCTGCCGTCGTCGCTGTTATATACTGCCGCAAGCGCGACAGCCGCAACAATGACAATCGCTGCAACCGCTATAATCACGATTTTGATCTTCATTTTTCAGTCTTCCTTACCTGCGATGCGGCTTCCGGCACCTGCGGCCCGTCAAATCAGAACAGTCCGAACTGGAGAACCGGAAGCACAATCGGACCGGTACGGCAGGTGATTGTCTGTCGAATATTAAAATTTAGTTATGCCTAAATTCTATTCAGAAAACAAAGTCACCATGTGTCGGGAGAAAGCGGATCCGGGCCGACTGACCTGTTCCATCGATTTTTTTGCGGCAGGACCACGAAAATCAGCCGATGCACAAGAAACCGTTTATTGAAACACCTGCTGCGGCTCCGGTAAAACCTTTGCGTCTTCACTCTCGGCTCGAAGGTCCCCCTAATGCTGTATACGAAGGAAGCGAATCATATCGAGACAGATGGAGACGCTGTTCATATGCACCCGTCCGTAATATCAGGAGACTCACTGTCAGAGAGTATTCGCTTTGAGGATAGTTTCATCAGAGTTCTTGCTGCTGAACGGTATCGGTAAACTCTGGTCTCTTCTTTCGGATACATTGTGCATGGTTATGTTAACGCGGCATTTTTCGCGAGTCGGCAGACCCATCATGGGCATTTTGTTATAGAACACAGTACAGACCAAAAAATGAAAGAGAAAGAGACCGCCGCAGATGCGGACGGTCTCTTCTGTTTGTGTTTGGGAAAGGGTTTGGGTTCGCGGCCGTGTTTCTCTTTACGGTCAGCTTTTCCTGCGTTTGATTATTGCGTTTCCTGCTGCGGCGGCTGCTATACAGGCAAGGAACGCTCCTACTATGAGAACGGGAATCCAATACGGTATGCCGTCGGAGGAG
>JAIRYF010000069.1 GCA_031267895.1 Candidatus Methanoplasma glyptotermitis | reverse complement strand
ACTACGTCGTCAACTGCAACATCCTTTCCCATGTCTATGATCGAGTATCCGGAGGATCTCATCATAACAGCTGCGATGTTCTTTCCGATGTCGTGCGGGTCTCCCTCTGCTGCGTGCATGACGACTACTCCTTTCGTCGTCCTTCCGCCGGGGATCTGTTTCTCGGCTATTGCTATTCCGATCTCCATGGTCTTTGCCGCCATCATTATCTCAGGGAGATAATAGATGTGGTCCGCATACAGTTTTGCAACTACTTCCATTCCAACTACAAGACCGTCGTTGATGATATCAAGCGGTGCTTTCGACTTCAGTGCCTCTGTGGTGGCCGGGCCGACATCTTTGAATTTCATCCAAACAACCGTCTCTGCCACTTTCTTAAGCACCGGATCCTTAGGCAGCATCTTTGCAGCGATAGCTTCCGGGGAAGCCTCGTTCTGGGCATCGATGTCATACCTCTTGAGGATCTTCGCGTAGTCTACTCCTTTGTGACTAACCATAGTTCTTTTCCTCCTTATTGTGCCGGCCGGCGTTTGCCGACTTGCACTATGGATGGGATAGATTGATAACTATATAACCCATCTTGTGGCTGGATATTATATCCACCAATATAAACAGACGAGGAACAGTTAAATATTAGTAGCCAGAAAATGAAAAGACCAAAACGAATCGACCTCTGCGGAAGGGAGACGGGACCCAATGATAATATATAAATCAGTCGCAGCAAACATCCGTCATTTGCGCATAATGGCCGAATCAGGCCCGTTTTCATTTGCCTTTGTACTTGAATATTCTCTGCCTGCCTACGACTCCGTTACGGCTGCACCAAATCTAATGCCGGTAAAAGAAACCGGCACCTCACATGGGATGAGTAGAATCATGCAAACCGAAAAAACGTATTCAGAATGACTGACCTTCATAGGTCTGTCGAAAGAAGCGAACCTACGAAACACGGCGGAAGAATACAGCACAGCAGCCGCAGTGGAAACGTCTGACCCGCCGCAGACTAAGGATCAAAATTGTAACAAAGCGAAGAATCAGAAAAGTCGAAAAGAGTTTATGAATGCAAGAGAAAGCACCAATGTTACTTCTTCTTGTCTTTCTTGTCTTTCTTAGAGGCTTCCGTCTTTTTTGCGGGAGCTTCTTTTTTCTCCTCTTTCTTTGCACAGCATGCCATAATTATCACCTCTTTTACTGCACACCGCATATGGTCATGCCTAAGATATTAAACTTTAGGATAATACCATGCCTGTGCCGGCCGCCGTTATGATCTTGAATAGGCATGGCAGCTGTCTGCAAATCTTACCGGGATCTTGGGGTTGGATGCAAAATGAATGTGCGTATAGCCCGCAAGAGTATTATTCGAGGTCATGCCGTCCATTCCGTTCTCTATCCCCTTCCCTCTGCTGAGTTCAAAAGCATATTCTGCCGGCCCGATGGGATTCGTGACCGAATAATGGAATTCATGCCCTCTGACGGTCCATCCCTTCCTGCATATCGCGCTGTCGGTACGGGCCTCCATCTCCACGTACCCGAGCGACCTCTTCCCGTCATTCATACTCGAATTGGCATCCAGTACTCCGCACATCTCGTGTGTGTTACCTTCCATGTCCGTCATTTGCCCGGACATGTACATCAGACCGCCGCATTCGGCGTATATCGGCATGCCGTCCTCCGATACCTTCTTCACGGCAGACCTGATCTCTCTGTTGTTTTCGAGTTCGGCAGAAAAAAGTTCAGGATATCCCCCGCCGAAGTACAGACCGTCTACATCCGGAAGTCTGTCTCCGATGGGGGAGAACGGCACTATCTCGGCACCGGCCTCCGCCAGAGACTCCAAATTATGAACGTAGTAAAAATTAAACGCCTTGTCCATGGCCACGCCTATGCGCACTGTGCTTTCCCGAATGTGCGGAGCATCACATCCGTTCTCGATAGGAGGAGCGGATTTGGCAATTTCTATTATTCTGCCCACATCCACGCACGCTTCTGTGTGTTCCCTTATCTTCTCGTACCTCTCCTGATCATAGTCTTCTGCAGCGGGAACGAGGCCGAGGTGCCTGCTCTCAAGAACCATGCAGCCGTCTCTGAATACTCCTCCGAGGCACGGTATTCCTCTGAGCGAACTTTCCAGCATCTTAAGGTGGCTGAGACTCCCCACCCGATTGAATATCACCCCGGCTATGTTTGTATCTCTGTCATATTCTCTGAATCCGAGTGCCACCGCACCCGCGCTCCTGGCCATTGATCTTGAATCTATAACGAGTATCACCGGAGCCCTGATGACCTTGGAGAGATGGGCTGTGGATCCTTCTTCGTTAACACCGTCTACTCCGTCGTACAGGCCCATGGCCCCCTCCACAACGGATATTCCCGAGCCTTCCGATCCCTTCACGAACAGCCGCTCCGTATAATCCGGGAACATCCATGTGTCGAGATTCCTGCATTCCTTCCCGAGGATAAGCGCGTGATGCATCGGATCCAGATAATCCGGGCCGGCCTTGAACGGCTGGGGGTTGAGTCCTCTTTTTTTCAGAGCCATAAGCAGTCCCATGGTTATCGTTGATTTCCCGGCTCCGCTGTGGGTGCCTGATATCACGATTCGGGGGATGTTGACCGACATGATGGATGTATAATCCGATACCTATATGAATGGTTCATCGGAAGCCGTCCGAAAACGGTATCGTAACCGAACAGAAGCCACGGCCGGAGATTATTTTCTTTTGCAGATGATACCGTCTCGTCTGCAGGGGCCGTTGTAAAGACTAATATATCTTCTTGTGCGATTACCCGGAATATGTATGTCTACATTCTTGGCGGCTTCCTCGGAAGCGGAAAAACGACGCTTTTGATGAAACTGGCTTCGATGTACAGTAAAAAGGGCGCAAAAGTCGCTATACTGGTCAACGAGTCGGGAGAGATAGGAGTTGACGGGGCCACCCTGAGGCAGGAAGGTTACGATGCTGTAGAGCTTCCCGACGGCTGCATATGCTGCTCCCTTTCCGGGACCCTGCAGTCTGCGCTCAAAAACATAAAAAGGGATATCGACCCCGACATCATAATAGTAGAGCCGACGGGTCTTGCGCTGCCCCACAAAGTTAGGGAACTCGTACACTATTCGATGATAGATCCGGAGGAGATACACATCATCGGCATAGCTGACATACAAAGGTTCGACGATCTGATCAAAAAGAAGGAGGAGTTTTTCAAGCGGCAGATGTTCGCCGCGGATTTCATCCTGATCAACAAGAGCGACCTCGCCGCGCCGGAGAAGATGGATGCCGCCATAGAGTGGCTGAAAACGGAGTACCCCGACAAACCGATGATCCCTGTGTCCACGAAAACGGGCGAGAACCTGGACAAAATATACGAGATGATGAAATGAGCGGACACCACCACGATGAAGGCTGCCACTGCAAAGAGTGCGAAGACAAGAAGAACGGCGAGAGTACATCGATCGAGGAGGCCGGCGGGGTGGCTGTCGGACTCACAGGACACATTCACGGATACAATGCGGACGTGGCGGCCCGTTTCTCGGATGCCATTCTCACGACGGGTAAGTGGGTGGAGAGCGAATCGGGTTCGCTTCTCGGTCACATAAAGGCGGCCGTGTGCGGGTCCGAAGGGAATGGAATAACCCTCAACCTCACGGACACGGACAACGGGGTCGAGATGCACGGAAGTCTTTCTCCCTGTGAGAAGGCTGATTTTACTTTCATGTCTGCAGTGCTTGATGTGGACTCTCATGATCTTGAGCATGTTATGATCGAGGCTTTGGAAGAAAGCGGTATCGACTATCATCTGATCGAACACCATCACGACCACCATGACCATGGACATGCGGATCACGATCATGGGAACGGCGGCGGACATCATCACGATCACCATGGTCACGGACATACGGATCATGATCACGGTGACGGAGCCTGCCACTGCAAAGCATGTGAAGACCGGAGAGACAAGACTGACGAAGGAACCCCGAAGGGATCCTTCTGGAACAAAATAAGGAGGAGGAAGAAATGAGTTACGGAATATCGCTGGACATGGGTACCAGCGGAACAAGAGCGCACGGTGTCGACCTGTCTGACGGGAAGATACTGTCAACATCCATCACCGAATGCCATCCGCTGCCGGGTGCCAATATAATGGACCACCTGACATTTTGCATTAACATAGGGACGGATACAGCACACAGGATCGTCATAGATACGGTGAACAGAGTCATCGGGACCCTGGATATCGATCTCAAAAAAGTGGAGAGGATCTCCATCTGCGGGAACCCTATACAGCTGTCACTTTTCCAGGGAATACCGGTAGATGATCTTGCTTTTGCGGGAGAGAACGCCCACAAAGCAAGAGGAATCAAAGTTCAGGAGAGGAATGCAGGGGTATTCTCCGCAGTCGATGTGGGTTTGAACGTACCCGACGGATGCGAACTCTGTGTACCTCCGTCCATAAGACACGAAATAGGGGCCGATGCGCTGGCGATGATGTACAAAAGCGGGTTCCTCGAACAGAAAGAGAACTGCCTTGTGACAGACTACGGAACAAACGCGGAAATGGCACTCAAAGTCGGAGACAGCATCTACACAGGTTCAGCCGCAGCGGGGCCGGCGATGGAAGGACAGTCCATAAAATGCGGCATGCTGGCCGGACCGGGTGCCATAAGCGATCTGGAGTATGACTTCCAGTGGAAATGCATGATACTTGATGAAAATATAATGCCCCAGTACGGAGACAAAGTAGATTTCAATCTCGGGATGATTGTCGAAGAAGGACCAATGCACGGAAAGGCCAAAGGCATCACAGGTACCGGCGTGATCGCGGCAGTCGCGGCAGCTCTGGACGGCAATCTCTGGAGAAGAGGAAAATTAACGACGAGCGACGGAAAGATGCTGTTTCAGGACGGGATCTATATCGACTCGCATGATATCTCCGAAGCCTGCAAAGCCATCGGTGCAATGAGGGCCGGACACTTCACCCTTTTGGAGAAAGCAGGGATAAAATTCGAAGAACTCAAAATAATGTATATGGCAGGTGCCTCGGGTACGTACGTCGATGCCGTGAAGGCGAGAGAAGTCGGTCTTCTGCCGCCGTCGTGCGACAAAATCTACCAGTACGGCAACACATCCCTGGCGATGGCAACAGACATTCTGAGAAATCCGGAGCTGCTTGACGAACTCCAAGCCATAGCCGACGGAATAAGGGCCAACCATGTGATGTTCGCATCGGATAAGACATTCGAACAGATCTACATGCAGGAATTGGCCCATTGGGACGAGGGGATGGGAATGGACATGTACAACAGAAATAACGAGATGTTCGGAATACAGCCTCTCCCGAAAGTCAGAGGCACCCCCGAAGTGTTCCGCATGGTCAGCCGCGACATACCCGATCTCGGTCCCAGAGGACTGCGCATAATCAATGATATAGGCACGGAACTCAAAGGGTACATGGCAGGATGCACCGGATGCAAAAAGTGCGAGAAAGAATGTCCCGAAAACGCCCTCAGCGTCGAAACCGACAGGCAGATCATCGTCAAAACGAAGAACTGCCTGGGAACGGCATGCTACAGATGTCAGTTCACGTGTCCCGAGAAGATCTACAAATACGACACGCTTAAACTCGGCAGCGAAACTTAAATGTCTGTGCCCTCCGGAATAAATCCGGAGGGACCGGACACCTTTTTGTACTGCCGGCGGACGATATCTGTGATGAAAGCGATGATGGTTTCTGATTCGGCATTTTAGAGTATCAACGAAAAGACACAGCCGTACTGAAGCGAAATGTCATCGATAAAATCATCTTCGTCAGACCCGTGAGTTTGCGTAAGATACCCGATATCACTGCAGTACTTCACGATCGCCTGCAGATAACTCAAATCATGCTTCAAAGACGATCCTGCGGTCACGCAGAACTTCCTCCATAAGACTTGGCTTAGTTTTCATGTCCTCTTCGCAGACGATATCCACTTCGGCCCGGAGAGCCTCTTGAAGATCATACATGAATGAGCCTATTTTCATGAGGCCATATTCTTTCGGGGCTACCAGACAAAAATCGTAGTCGCTGTTCTCGCGGCCTTCGCCGCGGGCCCTGGATCCGAATAGATACAGCCGGATCATGCCATGTTTTTTGGCGATGGGTCCGACTAAATCGCATAGTTCCTCAAATGTGAGTCCGTGTTGCGCAACCGATTGATTCACATTACTGTATTCATGAGAGGACCTATAATGATTACGCAATACAGATTCTTCTCTGAAGAGCACGAACTCTGTCTGACAGTTCCCGGACAGAAGAAATATCGCACAACCCTGTGTACAAAATTCATCCTTTCCCGTGTGCCTGCGGCATACGGGAATGTGATTTTCCCGACGATCCGTAATGTCCGTCCGCAGACAGATACCATCCCCTGCATGCATAAAATCCGTTACGTTCAGTCAGGAAAAATACAAAATGCAGACTGCAGTTTTTTTGGCTTGTCAGGACACGCCAACCGGATCCAAATAATATCCATATTTTCAGTATATTGTGATATAAAATATATTATAAAAACAGATAGTATTGGCTGTATGAAGCGGTAATTATTTACCATATAATCAAAAAAATCGCAAATCTGTACCAAAAAATACACAATTAGACCAATGGAGGGGGGGTTATATGCATAGAGTGCGTAACATCTCCATGAAGTTCTCCAAGCAAGGGAGAGTTTCACAAACCACATTTGGCATATACTGCCAAATAGGAGGTTTATTACATGAACATGGAAAAAGTGAAAATATTGAGCGTATTATTCGCCGCAGCCTTCTTGGTTGCGGGAATATCGTTCGTTGCAGCCGCCGACGACAGCGATGCGGCAACAGGGCTTGCAGGAGAATTCAACGTCTATTACAGTCCGGATGGATCTGCATGGACAACGTACAGCGCAGTGAGCGCATACAATGCGGTCCAGGCAATAGAGGCAACACCGATATATGTCACAGGTGATGTGATTGACGATGCCTACACGATTGTCGTCGGCGGATATTCAGATATCAACCCTGACTACGGAACCATAACTACCCTGAACGGTACGTCCAACAGCGGTAGCAACACATGGAATGTGCTTGTATACGCAAATGCCGTATGGGATGCGGCGACAGTTGCGGCCGGATGGTACCTTCCGTTCGATGACTACACAGTGGACGGCGGGGCTTATGCGACCGCAAACGTTGCAGTATGGTATGGAGATGTGGCGGATGTCGAGACGGCCCTGGATTATATTAGAGATTACGCAACAGGCGATGATGCGCCAATTGATCTGACTGTTGTAGATCACACCGAGTCCGGAGTATTCGAGCAGATATTCTACATACAGGATTCTACAGCCACACCGACCATCACGGGCACATTCACAACCTATGACACCACCAACTCTACTTACAGCACCGGAGTCACGCTCACCGCGACAGACCTCAGCAATGGGGTTTACGTGGTCGGATACGGTCATGACTCTGCCAGTGCTCTCCAGAACGCTCTGGGCAGCAATTTGGTATATGACAACAACACCAACCCGATTCCGGCATATGTGAATGAGACAACTGCATACGGATGGATCGACACCATATTCGGACTGGGTACCGTATCCAGCGGTTCGACGTACACATACTGGTCTCTGTACACTGCATATCCGCCAGTCGGTAGCAACTATGCCAACTACGGAATAGGCGCTTACAGCGAACTGACCAATGCTCCGATGTTTGACGACACCCTGTCGCTGATATACGAGAGTACGTGAAGGCGTGCTGGGCAGAGAGTCTTAAACCTTTTCCAGTTTCTTTTTATTGCCATACGGGGGGCTTTCCGACTGTTGTTTCGGCGATTGTGCGCGGATAGATGATAGGAAACAATGCTTAATGTTACGTGTGCATTAAGCAAGGACATCGATCAGGTATTCACCCAAAACTCTTGGCTGTTGACTGCGATCACGATTGTTCCCTCTGACATGGTTCACTTTAGAGTCATTAAAACAGGAGGTAACAGTCATGAATCACAGATTACCGGCACTCCTTGCCGTATTGAGTATGGTAGCCGTAGCAGTATTATCGGGATTGTCTTTGACCAATTCGTACAGCGAAGCAGGATCAGAATCGGAATATGTTCCATTCGGACATGTCAGCATAGGTAACGGAGACATTATAATCGGCCCTGCCGACAAAAACTGGAGAGGTTTTGGAGATAACGCATATGCAGCCAGACTCCAGGGTGCAATAACAATCGAGCCGTCAGGAACAGAGGGAACATACGATGTTTTCGGTCTTTTGGTCTATTACGGCGGTAATGACGGCGAAATATGGAACAGCGGAACTTGGGGAACCGGAGAAAGTATGGGATACTATTTGGCCCTTGACATGTCCGGTTCCACGGCATCATTCACAAGAATCGCAGACAAAGATTACAATGATGGGTGGAATGTTTCCAAAAACGGATCGGTGCTTGTTCTCTTTCTCGGAAATGAAAAATCAGGAATATCGGTAACTTTGGTTCAGTTCTTCACTGATGGATATGACCCGGTGTTCACGCTGGACCTGGCTGGCATAGACGCGGTTCCCGAAGTCATGAAGGTAAAAGATACAAAGGTCACTAAAGATGAAAGCACCGGTGAAAATGTACTTTTTGTGGATTTCAATTTCCAAGATGCAATACCAGCAGAACAATATTGCCTTATTGTTCCAGAAAAGCTAACCAATGATAAAGGCAAGTATGTTCATGTGGATTCAATAGCTAGCAAGAATAAAACAACTGATCATTTCAGGAGAGATCTTTACCTGAGGTATACTATATTCGAGGGAGACATCGGAATTGGAGTATATACTGTTAGTGCGCCGGTGTTCTCCGGATGTAAAAACCTTGTGGCAATGAGCACTTTAGGAAAAGTCACCCATGTTGCCGCTTCCTCATTTTCAACCTTATCCGGTCTTAAAGAGGTAGATATCGGAGGGCCGTTGAGAGGAACTACTGTATTTAGTGGCTGTTCAAGTTTGGAGACGCTCCGCATAACTAATGACTTTTCACTTTATCTCTCCCCCACACCCAGCGGTACTGACTGGAATAGTCAGCTTGATGTATCGGTCCGTAAGCACTTTTCCGATTGCCCCAACCTATCCAACATCGTCATTGTTAACGACAATGTAAAAATTGCGGATGACATATTTAGCCACTACAATCAAGGCAAAGGTGCGATGATGGGTCCGATCAGTGAATTCAAACTGTATCTGGAGGGATCCGATATAACTATTGGGGCAAGAGCTTTTCAGTTATCCAATTTAACTGAAATAATTGGGTCAGAAAAAATCGCCAGCGTGGGCGCAAATGCGTTTGAAAGCTCCAAATTGACTGGCGACGTATTCATATCCAATAAAATAACATCCGATGTCCATTCGGCATTCGGCGGCTGCGATATTTCCTCTTTTACGGTGGATCCGAATAACTCTGCATATTCATCTCAAGACGGAATAGTGTTCAACAAATCAAAAACCGAGGTCCTGTTCTGTCCTGTTCTGAAGGTAGGCAGTGTTGTTCTTCCGGATTCTGTGACAGCTATAGGGGCCGGTGCATTCAGTGGATGCTCGGGATTGACTGAAATCATTCTTCCGTCGAAACTTGAGACGGTCGGACCGAGAGCATTTGAAAATTGTGTGCTTATTTCGGAAGTGACGGTTCCTGAATCGGTGACTGTGATCGGAGAAAACGCCTTCGCAGGATGCGCCGAAGAAGGAACAATAAAATTCATGGGCGACGAAGACGCAATAACGCTGGGTTCCGGATACATTCCCGGCGGATGGACTGTTGAAGTGCTTGCCTTCAACGGATCGCGTATCACATTTAATGAAAACCGCGGAACAATCACTGCCGTACATTCGTCCGAAGGTCCGCTGAGATCGGGCAGCATTGCGCCTGAGGGTACTGTGACATTCACATTTGCGCCTGCTGACGGTTATGAGTTCATAAATTGGACAGTAACTCCGAAAGGCAGCAACCCGTACACCTCTGACGATGCTGTGCTGACCCTAACAGTAACCGAAGAATCCCAGAACACGGCAATATCGGTAAATCTCGGTTTCTACTCTACATCCAACATCCTCATTCCGCTGGTGTATACCGGAATGCCGATCGAAGATCTTCAGAGACTTTGGTCATTCCGCAGTCCTCTAACCACATCAGGGGGAATGACCGCCTGGACTCTGACAAGCACTCCTTTGATTGTAGGAAATTATCTGTACGCATACACCGGAACCGAGCTGTATAAGATCAACACATCCAACGGTGACGTAATGAAGACCGTGAATGTCGAACCGGTCTCTGCATTCTATCGGTATCTGGGATACGGAGACGGATTCATTATTGATTTCAACGGCGGATATATTTTCGATACAGATCTGAACGTCGCGGCAAAAACCGACCCTATGGAGGCTGCTTTCTACCATGACGGAGCCTTCTACGGATTGTTCAAAAGCGATGTGACCGGAAGTTCCGTGATAAAAAAGTTCACAATCGAAAAAGCAGATGACAGTCAGTACGGTTATGAGGCTGTTTATGCCGATAATGATAACTGGTCAGCCGGAGTTACAGCGGAGTGGTTCCGTCTGTATGGAACAACATCGGCCCCTGTATTCGCGGGCGACCGCATGTACTTCATCGGTGCAAACGCGACAGCCAACGGAATGGGATCGACCAATATCTATCTCAACAGCATCGATATAAACACCGGGAACTACGTTCAGACGGAACTTCCCGAACTCTACGGACACCTTATGGATGACGGATGGATCACCTATGATAACGGAAAGGTCTACATCAGCAGCTACGGAGAAAAGACAGGTGCTTACATTGCACGGGTCACGCTCGGTCAGAACGGCGGTATCGGTGAATTTATCAACGTAACCATTCCAGGCGGGAGCGGGGCAACTTCCGCTTTCGTCATCTACGGCGACCGCGGATATGTTAACACCAGAAACGGGTATCTTTCAGTATATGACATGAAGACATTCGGTCCCGATGCAACTCCGGTCTACCAGGAAAAGAGCACAGACGCGCACGGGTCCATCGTTCTTGATGTTTCCCGTGCCACCGCCGGCAACGGCAACCTGGTATACATTTACATTGTACCGTACAACGGAACAGGCGACCTTCTCATTATCGAAGACCATGCCGGCAAGACCTCGGCAGGAACCCAGTATACGCTGAAGGTTAGAACCACGTACAGCTCTCAGGCAGTAAGGTCAACGGCCGACGGAAAACTGATTTGGTACAGCGATGACGGAAATATCTGGTGTTACGGCATACCGAGCGCAGAAGTACCGTCGCAGTATTGGTTCGCAGTACATTCAGTCGACAGCGAATACAACGGCAGCCTAGATGTGATCTCCGGTATGGGATTCACTCCGGAGGAAGCTCTTAAACAGGCGGTGGGTTCGGGATACGACAGCATATCCGAATCATATCTGTTCAGATACGACGGACCGGACGACGGACTTACGAGGTGTCTGATAACCGAACCTTCGCTTCCGTATGTGTTCTTCCTTTCCGACCTGGTAGACGATGCTGCATTCATAGACGGAAGTGCCGTATGGTACAAGGTCCTGTTTGACAGCGTGGAGCCGATTACACTCGGTGAGATAATCGATGCCATTTCCGAAAACACCGGGGTTTCGTTCTACACATACTCTCAGCACCTGGTAAGCTTTGATGTCAACTACGGCAACGAACTCATGTCGGACTTCCTTTGGCGCGACAGCACTGCGCTCACGGTACCTGCATATACGGGAACCAGAACCGGGTACACGTTCATGGGATGGGATGACGGAAACACGGTTTACCCTGAAGGAAACACATATCCGTTCGGCAGGGCCGATGTACACTTCACGGCATCATGGGCATCGGTTTCCGATCCCGTGGCATCTGTTTTCCTCAGCAGGAACAGCGGCACCCTGAATGTGGGGGGCAGTACAGTTCTGACCGCATCGGCTTCGCCTGCGGCCGCGCTGCAGTCGGTATGGTGGTCTTCGAGCAACACGTCGGTTGCTGCTGTTGACAGCAAAGGTACTGTCACCGCAGTGTCGGAAGGAACTGCCACAATCACCGCAACATCGGTGGACGGCGGGAAGACGGCTGTATGCACAATTACTGTGGAAAAAGATAGGGGAACAGGAACAGACATAACTATTGTACTCAGCGAAAAACTTGCCGATCTGAAGACCGGCGAGAACATTACGCTGAGAGCAACAGTGACCGGAACAACCGCAAAAGTTGTCTGGACTTCGAGCAATACATCCGTGGCTGCAGTATCATCCTCCGGTCTTGTGACTGCAGTATCTGAAGGTACAGCCACGATAACGGCAGCGGTTGGCGGAAAGACCGCCGTGTGTGTTGTGAATGTCGGAGATGCATCGGCAGCCTTTGAGATAGATGCTGCTGTTACAGTATCTTCCGGAAGCGCGGCCGTCGGGAGGACACAGATCGAATCTATCGCCGGAAAGGTAAGAGAGGCTCAGAAAGCGGGCGACACAGAAATCGTCGTGAATTTCGATGCCGGTTCCGCTCCGCTCACGATATCCTCATTCAGCATACTTGCGGATACGGGTGCTATCATAAACATAGTCACAGACGACGGGCACATAGAGATACCGTCGGATGTGGCGAAGAAGATAGCACCGTCCTCGGACTCCGGAGAATTCAGGGCGGAGTTGGTTTCCGTCTCATATTCTGATCTGAACAATGCACAGAAGTCCAACACCAAAGAAAACGCAAAGGTATTCCAGATAAACATCCGCTCCGGAAACTCGGACATCCATGTCCTCGGCGGAACCGTCAGGATATACCTTCAGTATACCCCGCCCGAAGGAGTGAGCACAGACGATGTTTTACTTACTTACCTGGGAGAAGACGGATCAACGGAAGATATTCCGTTCACCTATCGCGGAGGATATATCGAAGCAGCTGTCCCGCACCTTTCGTATTATTCGGTGGACTATGTTCCGACAGACTCGGAAGCACAGCCGTCCCCGATCTCATTGGAGATTGCCGCACTTGCCGTCGCGGTCATTGCAATAGTATCGCTGGCAGCGGTATTCGTGCTTAGGAGGGCATAAAAACGGTCTTCACGGGAGCAGATCAAACCTCTTCCCAAACATTTTTTTTAACATTTCACGGAGGAAGATAAAATGAACGCAAAAGGAATAATAGCCATTATTGCAGTTTTTGCAATGATATCGGTCCCCCTTTACATGGCATCCGATGATTCGGATGCGGCATCCTACAGCGCGAACGTGTTCACGGATGCGGGCGGATCGCAGAAGGGTTACACCGGATCGGGAGCAACCGTCAGAGATATAGTGGAGAGTGCTCTCGCACCGGACCATACCATAACCGTGGACGGCGTGGGGAGAATAACAGCCGTCGATGGCGCAACGGCCCCCGAAGGCATGGCATGGATTGTGTTCCAATGGATGCCTCTGCAGGGGTGGACCGTAAGACCGCTTAACAACGATGCCAACGGATATCTCGACACAGGTACATCGTATTATGTTACGCTGTCCGAAAAAACTGCGGACGGATTGAACACAATATACTCCAAACCGACATATGAACCTGCGGCCCAGGCATATTTCTTCATCAAATTCATAACTGATGTGAACGCACCCTCGGTTCTCGGCATTATGAATGAAAGCCGGAGAAGTGAAGGATTCTGGATCACCGGAACCGGAAGCGATGCGGCGGAGGCGTTCAGCGATGCGTGCACGAGATACGCTCTGCCTCTGAACATGAACCTTATCGACGGCAATGAACAGAAAGGGTGGCTGGGAAGTTTTGTCGGCCTCCAGGATGATCGTTCTTCCGGTGATTGGAACAACTGGTCTCAATTCCACTGGGCAAACGGCACTTGGATTTACAGTGACTGTTTGGGACACTACGATCCGGGCGTTGTGAAGTATTATGCAATTGTGAGACAGATAACCGTTGAAGACAGAGCATCAGACAATACAGGTATTGTTCCGTCGTCGGATATCAATGTGCTTTCGCCCTCCGATCTCTCATCGGGAGGTACGGTGGCCGCATCCTCAATATCGATTAACCCGAACACCGTTTCGCTGACCCCGGGTTCTGCGTACACGCTCGGCGTAACGTTCAATCCGACGGCCACGACAAACAAAAGCGTCACGTGGTCATCGAGCGACACATCCGTGGCAACGATAGACGGTGCCGGCAAGATAACCGCCAAAAGCGAAGGTAAAACGACAATAACTGCCGTATCGGCGAGCGGAGGCAGGACGGCGGCGTGCACCGTAACCGTGTCTTCGTCCGCAGCACCGACCGAACCTGCACCCGCTGATGGTCAGACGCCGGCAGACACAACTGTCTGGCTGAATCATGAGTCAGTTAATATTGATATTAACGACACCCTCTCGCTGGGGGCGCAGATATATCCGACAACACTGACGGTTTCGTGGAGTTCCTCTGATGATTCCGTTGCAACGGTATCTGATGGAAAGGTCACTCCCGTTTCTCCGGGAACTGCAGTCATCACTGTAACAACATCCGACGGAAAGGCTTCCGCAGACTGCAGCGTGATCATTTTAGCGGCGGGAATTTCTCAGGATCCGGATAGAAACGGTATGCTCATCGCGGGCATTGCCGTTGCTGTCATTGCCGTATTGGCGGTTGCGCTTATAGTTGTGAGGCTGCACGCAAAACCATGATCTTTTTCCCCGTCAGCCGGACGATTCCGACGGCGGACGGGGATTATTTTTACTTTCGCTCTTACTGACAGTATGTGATATGAGCATGAGGGGGCTTCGGAATCGGTTTCCTGCCCCTCTTCCCCGGCACCGGGTCGCTCCGTGTACTATTCCAGTCTCCGTTTCAGGTCACGGTATGCCGCCTCCGCTTCGTTCCCCGTCTCCCACCCGGAGATCTCTGAATCTGTCAGCGGATGGTTCAGGCTAAAACAAATAATTTTTTGCATCTGGCGACGGACGGACGCATCCAGCAGCAGTTGCGGCGAATACCCCCAACTCCCGACTCTGCAATAACAAGGATCCGGGACCGTATTGCGCACATGCGCCGGACACGAACCGGATCATATGCTCGGCATGTCTGCGCCGAATGCTTCCAGGATGAGTCTCT
>JAIRYF010000067.1 GCA_031267895.1 Candidatus Methanoplasma glyptotermitis | reverse complement strand
GGAGACTCCGACGAAGGTATACCTCTTTGGATTCCCGTTCTCATAGTAGGAGCGTTCGTCGGCTGTATCGCAGTTGCTGCAATAGGACACATGGTCTTCGTGCGCAGGAAGGGCTGATAAGAAACAGAAACGCACAAGTCTTTCTTCAAACAAAAACAGAAGAGACCGCCGCATCCGTGGCGGTCTCTTCTGCCTTCTTGTTTTCTCCACAGATCGTTTTCCCACGCACTCTCTCTTTCTCTCTGCGGGGTGTCTCTTCCAAAGAGGCAAAAATCCCGCTTGCCAGTTGGAAATCCTGCGCTAAACCATAATATATCGGTTTCGTATAGCACAATCCGGTGATATTGTGGCAACCATTGAGGAACAGATAAAGGAGTTGGAGGATCAGATATCCAACACCAAATACAACAAAGCCACGGAATCGCACATAGGAAAGCTGAAAGCAAAGATAGCCAGACTGACGGCAGAAGACGAAAAAAGGAAATCTTCAAAAGGACCGACGAAGGGATTTTATGTAAAAAAGGCAGGCAACGCGACCGTTGCGCTCGTCGGATTCCCGTCGGTCGGTAAATCCACACTGCTCAACCAGCTCACAGGGGCCAAATCCGAAGTTGGTGCATACCACTTCACGACATTGGACATAGTACCCGGGGTTCTGGAATACAATCACGCGAAGATCCAGATTCTGGATATGCCCGGGCTGATAAAGGATGCGTCAAGGGGCAAGGGCAGAGGCAGAGAAGTGATCGCCGCAGCGAGAGCATCGGACGTGGTCCTTCTTGTGGTCGATATTTTCAATCCGAAGATGGATGTGCTTCTGAAAGAACTGTACAATGCGGCGATAAGGCTCAATCAGAAGAAGCCGGATGTCGTCATAACAGGATCGTCGCAGGGCGGGATTCTTATCAAACCAACCGTTAAACTCACGAAGATCGATGTCGAGACGATAAAAGACATGACTGCGGCGTACGGCCACATCAATGCCACTGTGGTTGTCAGAGAGGATATCGATGTGGAGCAGATGCTTGATGTCCTTTCCGGGAATCGTGTTTATATCAAATGCGTGATGGCAGTGAACAAAGTGGACCTCGCAAGGCCCGGGCAGCTGGAGGCAGTGCTGTCGATGTATCCGGAACATGTTACGGTCCCAATATCCGCAGCCACGGGCTACGGCATCGAGGAGCTTAAGCAGACTCTTTATGACACAATAGAAATGATACGCATATACCTTAAACCTCAGGGCAGGGAGGCGGACCTGGTTGAACCGCTCATTGTGAAGAAAGGAAACAATGTCGGGGAAGTCTGCGAACTGATCCACAGGGACTTCAGGAACAACTTCAGATACGCCATGGTATGGGGTAAGAGTGCCAAATTTCCGGGTCAGACTATCGGACTCGACCATGTGGTGGAGGATGAGGATGTCCTTTCCATAATAGTGAAAAGATAATCAGATGCTGTTCCTGTCGTATCTGTATGTTCCGTCCTTCAGACGCAGGAGCATCATCTCTCCGATCCTCGAGAGTTCGTCCCTGTCGAAGTATCCTGATCTGATGTTTTTGTATCCGGCCGAGGACATCAGAGATATGGTGCACTTGGCGAGTCCGAGCCTTCTTGCCATAAGTCCGGCGGAGACTGCTGTTATCTGCACACGGTCATACTGTATTATAAGGGTCTGTCTGTCCAGGATGCCGTTGACAATGTTGAACATGTCTTTCCCGAATCCGATCTCGCGCACCTTCATGGATGTGTGCGCACCCAGGAACATCAGCAGTATGGATAAGACTGCGGCTGCGGCCGGTGCACATTTGAGCAACAATACCCCAGTAGGTGTAAAATCGCCGAAAAGAGTGTCGCCGTTCAGATAGATCCAATATGCGGGGTATGCCGCCAGCAGCAATACCAGTGCAGTGCCTGCCGATGTTTTCGCGAGCAGCGGCAATCTGGCTCTCCGAGGCTGTTTAGCCATCTCGGGTTCGTGGACGAACTCCGGTACCAGCTGCTTTATCAAATATTCTATTTTGCTGTCGTCTGTCAGTATGCAGAGAGTTGGATTGATATCTCCGGAGACTGCATTTATGCCGATGACCTCCGCTTCCAGGCTTGACTTCCCGAGAATTCTTCCGAAGAATGTCCTCTTTATGCGTATTGCATTTATGCGGTTCACATCGAACTCGGAGACGTAACTCCGGACAATCCCGTGCTGGAGGTATATGTGGCTGTTTATGCGGCAGACTTTGAAGTTACCGTACTTCAGAATAACGAAGAATACCGGCACAGCCTCCCCTGTGAAAAAAAGAAACAGCGATACCATTGTGGCACTGCCGTTCATGAATATCGCGGAGAATGCCGAAAATACCAGCAGGGCGGCTGCATATATCAGCTGATAAGTTGAGGTACCTATGAGGCCATGAAGGACAATATCCTTCATTGACAGATCCGCAAGAGATTCGCGTATTTCAGACTCTTTGCCCGCCGGCTCGCTGAACAGGTTCGATGCGAGGCTGTTTCTGATCTGCTCCGCGAGTGCGGCATCTAACACAAAATTTGCCTCAGGTATTGAAGCATTTTTGCTGGAGTTTATGTTTATGCGGATCGTTGTGGTTCCGAATATGCGGTTGAAGATGTCCCTTACAACATTGACGGATGCTATCTTTCTGTGCGGTATAGTCTTTCTCTTTTTGTACAAGACATTGGATTCGACAATGATCTCGTTCTGACCGAATGTTATCGTTGTCCTTGCCCAGAACAGCACAAGGAACGCAAAGACAAATACCGCCGCCGCGGCAAATACTGCCATCGCAGCCGGAGATCCGTAGAACTGTATCGACAGAGGAAACATCACGATCAGGGCCAGAAATATGTTCTTTACCATAACGGTAGGATGATTGCGGTATTGGGCATCAGTCATTTTTCTTCCTGTCCCTGATTATCCCGTTTATGTAATCGTTGAGTTCCTCGGCTATACTGTTTGCGACAGAAATATCAAGGAACTGTATTTTGGCTACCCCTCCTGCGGTGGTAACATCGACATCGGCCAGGCCCAGAATATTGTTCACGGGACCTCTTGTGACCTCCACCTGATGTATCCTTTCGATGGGTACCACGGTACGGCGTATGATTACTATTCCCCTGAGAACATCTATGCTGTCGCCCGTAAGGGCGTACTTATAGTGTCTGTAGAATATCTGCGGGGCCGCGATAACGTAAACAAGTGCCGCCGCAAGCACTGCCAGAGATACTATTGTGTAAATGCCCTGCCAATCTCCGACTGAATCTCTGAACAGCATCAGGGGCAGAATCAAAAACAGGAACAATATGGCGTACAGGATTCCATACACCGTGTACAGAGCGATCTTGCTCTTCGGATTCAGTAATTGGTAGCTTTCGTTGGTCATATCAGGCATCTGTCAGCCGTATGTACGGCGACAGTTAATATAATTCGCATAATGGCCTTCAGGAAACCGCATCGGCAGATGATTTCCGATCATAAGCATTCTTCCGCCGGCCCGTTTCACCTCGCCGAGACGGCCGCCGCGGCAATAAAGGACGGGATAGGGTTGGGAGATGATTTTGGTCCCGTGTGACGACAATTAATATATTCTCATTCCATCGCTCGCGGTATGATACAGAGTCCCAGGGGCACAAGGGATTTCCTGCCGGATGACATGGAGAGGAGAAGATTCTACGAAAGCATCCTGAGACAGACCGCTCGGAGATCGGGATTCAGAGAGATACAGACGCCGATATTTGAGGAGGCCGAACTGTTCGTACTCAGATCAGGACCGAATATACTCAAAGAACTGTATGCTTTCAGAGACAAAGGCGGCAGGGATTTGGCACTGAGGCCGGAAATGACGGCACCCGCAATACGGGCTTTTGTCAACGGCATGAGCAACGAACCGAAACCGATAAAGATATTTTATTTCGGGCAGTGTTTCAGATACGAAAGACCGCAGAGCGGAAGATACAGAGAATTTTTCCAATTCGGTGCGGAGATAATAGGCGCGGCAACGCCGGAAACCGACGCGGAAATGATAGCTATGGCTATCATGATGATCGAGGCACTGGGCCTGAAGGACTACAAGGTCCGCATCGGTCACATAGGCATACTCAGGAGAAAGCTTGCGGATGCCGGCGTTACGGCGGAGAAGATGCCGGAGATACTCCAAAAACTCGACAAGAAACTTTACAGCGAGGCATGGCCTCTGATGGAAGATTCCGGTGTCAGCAGAGAGGATGCAGACAGCATCTTCGAGACTTCGGACACCGCCGGAGGCGTTGAAGTGCTGGACGGGATTGCCGGGGACGAGGCCCAATATATGATCAAAGTGTTATCTTACTTATCGGCTATAGGAGTTGCCGAACCGGAGATAGATCTGGGTGTCGTCAGAGGTCTGGATTACTACACAGGCATAGTATTCGAAGCAGAGGCTCCCGCCCTGGGTGCTGAGAAACAGGTGTGCGGAGGAGGTTCATACGCCCTATCGGAGCTTTTCGGCGGAGAGAAGGTGTTTTCGACAGGATTCGCAATAGGTTTCGACAGAGTTCTCCTTGCGCTTGAGAACGAAGGGGCTGTCAGTCCCGCGGAGAAGACGGATGCGTATGTGGTCGCGGCATCGGGCGATGTGAAACTGAAGGCATTCGAAATCGTCGGAATGCTCAGGAGGAACGGACTGTCTGCGGATATTGATCTGGCCGACAGAAAGATGGCCAAAGCCATGAAACACGCTTCATCCGTAGGTTCCAGATTTGCCGTCATCGTGGGCAGCGAAGAACTCAAATCAGGATCCGTAATGCTGAGAGATATGTCATCCGGCGAGCAGAAAGCAATAAAAATAGCGGATCTGCCGGCAGAGATCCGCGGTCACTGATGTCTGTCGAGTTCTTCATTCAGCAGGGCATCCGCCCTCGGTATGAGCAATTCCGACCGGCGCACATTCCTGAATGCGGTCTTCGGTATCATCGACGAGAGGGCTTTGGCATCAAGATAAAGATTCATTATGTTCTTGTTTCTGACCTTGTATTCCCCGTTCATCTGCCTGACGACCAGTTCTGAATCCATGATGAACTCGGCATTCTCCGCTCCGAGTTCCAGAGCCTTCGTCAGTCCCGCGATCAGGCCGCGGTATTCCGCGCAGTTATTGGTGCAGATTCCCAGAAACTCCGAATGTTCGTGGATGATCCGGCCGTCCTCGGTTACCACGATGGCATATGCGGAAGGACCCGGATTTCCTCTGGACCCGCCATCGGAAAATATTCTGTACATCAGTACAGGAGTTCCCTGACGGCCCTGTTGTTCTCATCGACCAGGATCACTTTGGCATGAATGGGTTCTGCCGTAAGTTCATACCCCATGATTATTATCCTGTCGCCTTTCGCACAGAGTCTGGCTGCCGCACCGTTCAGTGTGACAGTGCCGGTTCCTCTGCCGCCTCCGAACACGTACGTGTCGAAGCGCGCGCCGTTGCTGACATTCGCGACGGAGACCTTCTCCCCCACCCAGATCCCTGCTTTGTCCAGGAGATCTTCGTCTATCGCAATGCTACCTTCGTAGTCAAGCATTGTGTCGGTGACCGTTGCTCTGTGGATTTTACTTCTGAGCATCCAACGCATGAACGTACGTAGTCAACCGGATAAAAAGAACTTTCGGTATGACGGAATTGCATACTGCAGACACGGTCTTTCATCCTGGGCAGAATGTTCAGAGGAAGTGAGAATCAGAAAAGATGCGGCGGTTTGCGTACAGAGGCGTGTTCTGCGATTGCATATGCAATCCGCTTGCGGGCCGGTCCGGGAGGAGCGCGAGAAAATCAGGCACTGCAGAAGTACTCATCTGATATGATCCGGATGTGTGGGCAGATTATATATTCAAGTTTGCGGGTACGCAGATGCGCGCATCGTTGATATGATACAGTGTGCGTACAGCAATAAGGAGAAAAACTCATGAATATGAAATCTTCGAAAAGAATTATCTCTTCCCCGGGTGTAACACACGGCCAGGGGGGGGGGGAATTTTGATTTCCCCAGCCGTTTAAACATAACGGTACTGTTTGCCGCTGCTCTGTTTCTCGCAGCGGCATTCTTTGTGATGTACTCGGAACCGAATGAATCGGAGGCTGCAACCACCTGGGACACAGAGGTCGGGACAGGCCTGACAGCGACTCTTGACGGCGGTGTGCTCACGATATCCGGTGACGGTGCTATGGATAATTACCAGTCGGGCGAAGCACCGTGGGACAGCGACAGAGCGAGCATAATAAGCGTTGTAATCGAGCAGGGAGTGACATCTATCGGCGACAATGCATTCGGATATTGCAACAACCTCAAAACCGTGACAATACAAGGTGACGTGGAAACCATCGGCCGCTATGCATTCGAATGTTGCTCCAGCCTCGAAATCGTGACAATACAAGGTGATGTGGAAACCATCGGCGACAGTGCATTCTACGAGTGTACCAGCCTGACATCCGTTGACATACCCGACAGTGTGAAAACCATCGGCGACAGTGCATTATCTCGCAGCGGCCTGATATCCATTACCATACCAGACAAAGTGACAACCCTTGGCGACTATGCATTCTACGAGTGTACCAGCCTGGAATCCGTTTACATGCTGGGCAGCATTGGAACCATTGGTTCCGGCACATTCGGATATTGCTCCAGTTTGGAATCCGTTGACATACCCGACAGTGTGAAGACCATCGGCGACTATGCATTCGATGCTTGCACCAGCCTGACCGCTATTGTCATACATGACAGTGTAACAATAGGCGACTATGCATTCAGAGGCTGCAAAAGCCTCGAAACCGTGACAGTCACAGGAGGACTCGGCAGTGACGGAAAAATCGTCACAGACGGTGTTATAGACACATATTTCAAAGAAGGGAAGAGCTGGACACTGCGCGGTGCACCGATCGCAGTAACGTCTCTTACGCTTGAAGGCATCAGCTGCAGGGAATACAATCCGGATAACCTTGACAGAAAAGGAGGCATAGAGGCAGCCGATGACGGAAGAGAACTGAATTACGAATATGACAGATTCACATGGGATTCCGTTACATCGTCATGGGGAACCGCACGTTCCGTCTCCGGAAACCTCATCATAAACGGAGGAACGGCATCCGAGGAGAATGTGACTGTATCTCTCGGATCTTCGGGATGGTACACCGCATTAACCGATTCTGACGGATACTATATCATAGAAAATGTACCGAAAGGAATATCAGATTACGTAACGGCAGAGATAGCAGGATACACACAGAAGAACCAGGAACTGGTAACTCTGGATGTAAACAAAACCGGTCAGGACCTCACGCTGGAAATTAACAAATATTCTGTAACTTTGACAAAAGGAACGGGAAGCGGAGGATTCACATACAAAGTCAGCAATGAATCTGCCATTCCATACGCCGTACCATTCCTCGTAACACACGGCGATACTCTTGTCATAGCCGCTCTGTTTTCGGAAGAATATGCGTTTGATTCCTGGTCGGGATATTCAGATTCCAAGATCAATCCGTTAACCTTATCGGATATATCCGGACCAGTAACCCTGACCGCATCCGGAGAACTGATAGAG
>JAIRYF010000034.1 GCA_031267895.1 Candidatus Methanoplasma glyptotermitis | reverse complement strand
TTTGTTCGGAATACGTTACAAAGAATGCTGCTGCCAGAAACAGAGCGGCAGCAAATAATACAGTTACATTCAGACGGCTGGGGAAATTATAATTTCCCCCCCCCCCCTGTATGGGCGGGGAGTATTAACGGAAGAGGAATAAACGATTCCTTTCAGAGGTTTGATATTCATGATGTTTTACTCCTTATTGTTTTGTCGGGTATGCAATGCGCACCCGCATGCTTGGATATATAATTAACGTATACTTCCGAACGATATCCGATAGACATTCATGCAATGTTCGCAACCACGCTGCGCATCCGCCGTTCCGAACGAAAGAGCGGAGTTTGCCGGATGCCGTTCCTTTGTCAACATCTATTTATCTTTCCACTCCTTGGGTTGCCAAGCTGGCGGGTTAAGTGGTTCTTTTGCCGAAAACAGGACTTTTTGTAAACGAAACAGACATCGGCGGCCGAGAGGTATCGTGCCGCCGGTGCAATCACAGATGGACTCCGAGAGACCCCGGCAAAATGCCCCAGAGCTGTCCGTTGTGCAGATCCACAGTATGGATGAAAGAATCCCACACGAGGCACTGTATGAGGTGCGGACATCTGTGGATATCGACGGATGACTCGCCGCGCAGATGTCCAGAATGCGGAACATACCGATGGGATAAAGCACCGACCATCTACGTATGTTCAAAATGCAGACACGAATGGAATGCTAAAAGAGACGCTCCGCCCAAAAGATGCCCCGCGTGCAGATCGACGACCTGGATGAGACCAGTGGAGATCCAAACCGAAATGGACGAAGACGAAAGCAGAGAGTATGATCAGAAGATAGGCAGGGAGAATGTGGACTATGTAATCAAATGCTACAATTCCGGATTTTCATGCACAAAAGTGTCAATTCTGTCAGGGGTTCCGTTCAGTATTGTGTACGAGATAATATCTGGGGAATGTTCAAGCTCGCCTAGGATATGAGGCAGTGATTTTATCTCATACGGCGTTTACCGGATGTGTCTCGTGCTCTCGTTGTCGTGGATTATCAGAACGATTTTGTCAAAGGCAGCTTAGGATCGCCTTCCGCGGAAGCGATAGAGGACTGCATTGTCCTGAAGATAAAGGAATACCTGGCGCACGGGGACGAAGTCTTTTTCACAATGGACACCCACGGCGACGATTATCTCGCAACGGATGAGGGAACACACATACCTGTCAGACACTGCATAAAGGGGACTCCGGGCTGGAAGATATTCGGCAAAGTCGCAGAATACAGTCACATGGGCAAAACCATTGAGAAGCATACTTTCGGAAGCCTTCGGCTCGTCGGCGAACTGAAAGGATATGATAAGATAGAACTGTGTGGTGTGGCCACCAACGTCTGCATCATGGCAAACGCAGTGATACTGAAGACGGCATACCCCGAATCGGAAATAACGGTGGATCCGGAATGCGTAGCAAGTTATGACAGAGACCTTCACGAAAAGGCTCTGGATATCATGAGGTCGCTGTCCATTGATATACTCGGCAGACCGTGATATAATGATAAGAACATTCCCTTTGAGCACTCCGCACCTGTATCTGAGGATGTTCGTGCTGTCCGATTCCCGGAAAGCATATGAGAATTGGATGTCGGATGAGGATGTCACGGAGTTTCTTACATGGAACGCGCATGCAAATCCGGAAACATCGGCGGCGATGATATCAAGCTGGATACGTTCTTACGAAGCGGGAACGATGGATTGGTGCATAACTCTCAAATCCAACCGAGAACCGATAGGCAGCATAACGGCCGTTCAGGATTTTCCCGGCAGGAGATACTGCGAACTGGGGTACTGTATCGCTAAAGACTGCTGGGGAAAAGGCTACATGACCGAAGCCGTCCGAGGCGTCACGGAACACATATTCCGTAATACGGATTATCTGTGGGTGCAGGCAAGGTGCGACTCAGAGAACTTCGGATCCAGACGGTGTCTGGAGAAATGCGGTTATGAGCATGCGGCCGATCTCTGCCTTCCGTGTGCGAAGAGGAACGGCGAGATAAGAAAATGCCATATGATGAGAATAGAACGCAGAGACATCATTCGGATATGATTCTCAACAGAGAAAAGGAAGTCATGTTCGTCGGATCGTCTTCGATGTTCTCCTTCAGAAGATGGAGTCCGTAGTGTTCTCCCGCGTCTTTCCTGCACACAACCGCCGTGCTGTCCGGCAAGAGTCCGTCTGCCAGCATCTCCGCGGCGTATGCGGTGTCCTCGACCTCTATCCTTTCTGCGAGAGGAAACATCCTTCCGATGTTCCCCGCAGTCTGCATAAGTGCCTGTACATGAGAGGCTACGGCAGCGACAGAACATCCTTCTCTTTTAACGAACAGACAGTGGTGTATGGGAACATCGGCTGTCTGATATTCCTCTATGTTGCTCTTTCCGTTAAGGGAATCAGCCGTCTCTATAACGGGTCCGGCCACTGCGTTCCGGGTTGCAACAACTCCGTAGTCGACAGATCTCTTTTCGAGTTCTTTCACCACCGACGGGGCACTCATCAGAGGGATGAATGCAGCATCATTCCATCTGTTCTTTCTGACGAATATTTCCGCCGCTTCTTCTGAGTTCGAGAACGGTATGCCCATGTATCCTATCTTCATCGTAGGGTGTATACCGTACGCTTTAAGTTAATTTTCTGCTGTCCGGCTGTGTCCGGTGAGTGACGGCTTATTCTTTCGGACAGTATATGCATAGGGATACAATTGTTCCCAGCTGTTTGCAGAGATGAGTTGTTTTGGCTGTGCTGTAACTGTATGCTGCAATCCGCACGAACCTGAGGCATAGGGGGAGAGGGGCACCGGATTTTGTGGAATGGACGGGGCGCACGCACATGTACATACATTATATATTCAAGTTCACGGATACGCAGATGCGCATCGTATTGTAACTACGACGCTACCATAATAAGGAGTGAAACTTATGAATACGAAACCTCTAAAAGGAATTATCCCTTCCCTGGGTGTAACACACGGCCAGGGGGGGGGGGAATTATAATTTCCCCAGCCGTTTAAACATAACGGTATTGTTTGCCGCTGCTCTGTTTCTCGCAGCGGCATTCTTTGTAACATACTCTGAACCGAACGAATCTGATGCGGACGGAGGTTCGACCGGGAACCTGACCATCAGCAATGTCCACTATCAGACCTCCGGTACGGAAGCATCTGCGGTCGGATGGATATCCAGCATATCTGCCAATCTCGAAATACCCGCGACCGTGTCCGACGGCGGAACGGTCTACAGCGTGACATCCATCGGCAAATATGCATTCAATGCCTGTAGCGAACTGACATCCGTTGTCCTACCCAGCAGTGTTACAGCCATCAATGACTATGCATTCCGCAGTTGCAGCAACCTAGTATCCGTCGTCATACCCAGCGGTGTGACATCTGTCGGTATCGGTGCATTTGAATATTGTGTCAAGTTGACATCCGTCGTCATACCCAGCGGCGTGACATCCATTGGATATTCTGCATTTCAGTACTGCTCTGCCCTGACATCCGTCGTCATACCCAGCGGTGTGACATCCATAGTCGCCTCGGCATTCTTAGGCTGCACAGCCCTGACATCCGTTGAGATACCTGAAAGCGTGACATCCATCGGATATTCTGCATTTCAGTACTGCTCTGCCCTGACATCTATTGTCATACCCAGCGGTGTGACAGTCATCGAATACCGCACATTCTTCGGTTGCAGCAACCTGACATCCGTGACGGTACCCGATAGCGTTACGGCCAACAATGAGTCATTCTATAATACCAAGGTGACAACCGTAACCGTCACCGGCAGTTATACAGGCACGGGCGGAATCATAGATACGTATTTCAGGGCAGGCGCGGCAGACAACAGGAACTGGAGACTGCCCGGTATAGCGGCAGCCGATACCGCAAAGTGTCTGATCCTCCCGGACATCAGTTCCTCGTGTGCAGGATGCACTCCGGACGACATGGCCGCAGCCAGCGGAAGAGAACTGCATTACAGCGACGCCGAATACATATGGGACAGCGCATCGGCATGGGATTTGGTTTCCTGTTCGGTATTCGGAACCCTGACCTCACCGGACGGCAGACCTGTTTCTTCTGCTTCGGTGAAGTTTGAATCGGATTCCGGAATAACATACTCCGCAGTAACTGCATCTGACGGCGGTTATTCAATAGGAGATCTGCCCGCAGGCACATCCGGTATAATAACGGCATCCAAAACGGGGTATCATAAAACAGGCGTATCTTCCGTATCCCTGCTTCCGCTGACGGCAAGCGTATCGGGAGCGGATCTCACGCTTGATATCAATACGTACTCCGTTGCATTCAGTTCCGGTTCTTACTATACGGTATACGAAGCAAACGGTTCTCCGATATCTTCGCCGTTAACCGTTACGGAGGGAGAAAGTCTTGCGTTCAGAGTGCAGGCATCTGAAGGATATTCCGTTTCTCCCTACGCTGTTTCAGGAAACACGGAAATCATTCTTCAGACCGACGGATTGTACAGGATACCGGATATACGCTCTGACCTTAACGTAACCGTAACAGTCTCCGCAGGCAGCGGAGACATTTCCGGAGGAGTATCCGGCAGCGGCACACGGAACGGTTCGGGGAACAGCGGCGTCAGCGTCAGCGATTTGGCGAACAGAAGCATTTCGGGCGGAGACTCCGCCGACGGTGTATCCTATTGGGTTCCCGTTCTCGCAGTCGGAGCGTTTCTTGCCTGTATAGCAGCTGCTGCAATAGGACACACCGTTCTCATGCGCGGGAAGAACTGATAAGAAACACAAAAGCATCCGAAACCATCCTTAACAAAACACAGGAGACCGTCCGTATCTGCGGCGGTCTCTCCCTTTAACCTGATTCTGACGGGTCTGTGTACAGACATGTCACACGACAGCGGTGCTGTGAATAGCACGGAAACATGTGTTCCCGCATACTTATTATAGAGATCAGGTGTAACGTCATTATATAATTTATTTACAAAATTTGTGAAAATTTCACAAATTATTTATTTAAAATAACATATGAAGTGTCATGCTGATTGAATTCTCAGTGGAGAACTACAAATCATTCAGAGACAGGACGCATTTCTCAATGGAGGCAACCGCGGACAGGAAGCACCCGGACAACATAATTGACGGTTCAAAGCCCGGTATCCTCAAAACAGCGGCAATGTACGGTGCGAACGCATCCGGAAAGACGAAGCTGTTCGAAGCCATCTGGATGTGCAAACTGTTTGTGATAGGTTCGCATACGCATAATGTCAATGTCCAACTCAATCACACGCCCTTTGTTTTTGACGATGGACGTAAGGGAAGACCCACGTACTTCGAGACTGTATTCACCGCGGGGGGTGTGAGATATAAGTATTCCTTCTCGTACGACAGGGATCGCATAGTAAGAGAGGAACTGCTTTACTGGCCCAACGGAAGAGAAGCACTTGTTTTCTCCAGAAAAAATCAGAATTTCACATTCAACAGAGATAAAGAGGTGCAGGAGGCCAACTCAAAGAAGGTGAGAGAGAATGTCTTGTACGTTTCGGTCGCCGCACAGTTCAACTACAAAATCGCCTGCGATGTGGTCGGCTGGTTCGGAAATAACCTAATGGTCCTTCTGAGCGGGAACTCGTACGCGATAGACGAGCTGGTGGAGGCCATGAAGACAGATCAGGAGTTTAAAAACAGCATCATACGGGCTCTGAAAACGGCCGATCTGGGAATAACGGATATCAAAGACAAAATAATGAAGGGAATCGATACGCAAGCCGATCCCGTCTTTACCACATTCCCCCTGCCGCCGGTGCATGACATATGGTTCTCGCATTCGGTCAGAGGGAGCGACGGCAAGGTCAGGACAGTTGATCTGCCGATGGCTCTGGAATCATCCGGAACCAATCAGTTTGTGCTTCTCGCAGGAACGGTGGTCGGCGCCCTCTCAAGATGTGACTCCACCCTGATAGCAGACGAAATGGGCATAAATATACACACCGACTTATGCAAATGGATACTCGGGCTGTTCCATGACCAAAAGAATAACAGAAGCAATTCTCAGCTCATATTCAACACACATTACACTGAACTGCAGGACCTTGACATATTAAGAAGAGATCAGATATGGTTCGTCGAGAAGGATCCCGATACTGGGGCATCATCCATAAAATCACTGTCAGACTTCAGGGAAAGGAACGACAAAAACATCAGAAACGGATATCTGGCCGGAAGGTACGGCGGCAAACATTTCATAACTGCGGAGAGTCCGCTGAGAGGAGCAGGAGATCTCGTGCGGAATTAGAGCCTCTTAACCTCGCCCTGATTGTGGTAGAGGGGAAAACAGAGGCACTGTATCTCAGACACCTCAAAGAGAGGAACTCCAATGTCGAGGTCATGGTCTGCGAATCCGAGAATAAAAATCCGTCCAAAATGGTCGGAAACTGCGTGCACAAGATGAAAGAAAAAGGCGTGGATGTCTCTCAGGGCGACATTGCATTCTGTGTGTTTGATGTATACAACAATAAAGAAGATGATCTTCGTGCCGCCGCTGTTGCGGCCAAGAAAAGCGGAATAAAGCTGATAGTCTCCAACCCAAGATTCGAAATTTGGCTGTTGATGCATTTCCGATCCGTATCCGGTCTGCCCGCAGACGCCAAGATAGAGGATATGCTCTCGGTACATTTGGGGTGCAAATACTCCAAGACCGACGATATTTGGGATCATATTCGGGGACATGCCTACGGAGCAGCAAAGGCATCCAAGGAGGCGTCTGATAAAGAAGGACTGATATCTCCCGAAGACTTCTTCCGATGCAGATTCAGCACAGGAATGCATATACTCACGGAGGCAGTGAATAAACTTAAGGCAGAAAACACAAGAAAATACAAATCCGAGCAGGAATGGAAAAGATCAAATCGGTGAGTGCCGGCCGCTCTCCGTACGGTCGTGGATAATTCGTTCGTATGTCCGGGTGCCTGCGAAAAAATGCGGGACATCAGGCTTTTTGTTTATGTATTCGGTATGAGATATGCTCCTGTGAGCAACGAAAACTATCGGAAATGCCGTACGTGCCGGTTCTGTATCCACTCCGGATACAGTTGGGTGTGTTCTCTGATAGGTGCACCCACCGGTAATGGCGGTTCGTGCGAACGGTACCGGCCGGGATCGTGCGAGAACTGCATCCACCTGATATCCGGTAAAGGAGATATTTGCGGAATCACAGGTGAGGACGTATATGTGCTCGGCGTGTGTTCGGACTATGACCCGTCAGGAAGAAGGTCGGCGTGATGCATTTCTCTTTCTGTGCCCGTCGAACAGGTTTTTTATTCCTGCCATCGTATCGTTTGAATCGGTCATCGCCCTTTTTGCGGAATCCGGTATTCCGAAGTAGACGATGTTGTCCGAAATGCCCGTATTTGTTTTCATATTCCCCCTGACGGCGGAATATGAGGACTGAAAGCTGCCTATGGTTTCGTTAAGCATGTCAGACAGTTTGTAAACATTGTCTTTCACGAACTGTTCTTTGTTCCTGTATGATACACGGTCTCCGATCAGCGGGTTGTATGTTCCGTCCATGTAATCCCGGTCAAGATCGTCTATCGCATCGATGATATACACCAAAGCACCCAGGTCGGTGAATATTTTTTCAGGATTTTTACCTGCCTCTTTTCCTGCGATATCGCCGAAGGCAGAAGAAAGCGAACGTCCGAACGTCCGCCCCATGAAGACCGCATCTCCGCAGTCCGAGTTCTCCAGACATCTGAGTTCCTCGAACCCTCTGCCAACGGACTCATCGTACTCCGGATAAGCCTTCTCGGCTTTGGATATGGCGCGGCCCAGAACGAGCGAGGCGGCATTGCTCCTGACTGAGGGCTTGTCAAACGAATCGTCAATCAGTTCCCACTTTGTAAGCAGTACTGTGTATGCTGCCATCCTGCGAAACAGGTCCGAATCTGCCGCCGGTTTTTTGAACACGCAGAACAGGGAGTTTCCGGTGCCTTCGAAATGCGGAATGTCCGACACCAGAGAATCGAGAATTATTGTATTGAACGTCATGTCATAGTTCACTGCAGATGTAGACATCAGTCCGTACTCTGATTTGAGATGATGGCATGTCTCGCAGTAGAACATTCTGTATGTGTAAAGGTCCGAAGGAGACAGTCTGCTGTATTGAGGCACCGTATATCCGAACATGCTGTATGCAGACCCCTGAAGGGCCAGAAGATTTAATATATTTTCAAGGGGTACGCGGGCCGTACCTAGCCTGCGGGATAGGTAAGGTGAAAAAATGTCTCCCGATGCACAAACCGTCGAAAGCCTGACCGCATTGTATATAGGTCAGTCTCCTGCAGCATTCGCGTCGATCGCTATGCACGCCAGAGAACCTCATGACTATTCGAAACGTGTCGACGGCGGAGAGCATAGCGGTGATTCCGGATGCGACTACTCTTGCTGCACAGACAGAGGGTGCTGTTCGTCGGGCTGGTGGTACGCCGGACTGGGCGGATGTGCGGTTGTCTGCTGTGCCTGCTGCTGTTATGTCACCAATGGGTTCAACGGCGTATGGACATACTGGCCGTTCTGAGGCTTCTCGGAATCATTATGAGGCCATTCATCACCGCGGTAATCAAACCAACGCTCGAATGCAACATTGACTGCAGACACTGCTACCACACACCGGAGGAGAGGTCTTCCGAACGCATGAGCATCAGTACGGTTGATGCGCTGTTCGGCATGCTCTCTGAAGAGTATGAATCAGTCTGGTTCGTATGGCATGGGGGAGAACCTCTGCTTATGCCCTTCAAGTTCTACAGAGATGCGATAGAACTTCAGGAGAAATACTTCGGAAGCGGTTCGCACAGGGTCAGCAACACCATACAGACCAACGGCACTCTCCTGGACAGAAGATTCGTCAGCTTCTGCAGAGATAAGAAGATTAACATCGGAGTATCTTTTGAAGGCAGGTACAACGATGTTCTGAGAGAGAAATCGAATCTTGTCCGGGAGAAAGTGGATTATCTTGGAGACAAAGAACGCATTTTCTCCGTCAGTGCGACAATATCCTCCAAGACTGCATCCAAACAGAAAGAAATATACCATGATTTCAGAGACAATAAAACCGCGGTCTCGTTTGCACCCGTAATACCTGCGGGATGTTCGGCATGCGGAGACACTGTTCCCGATGCCGGCGAATACATAAAGGCAAGCATCGAATGCTATGACGAATGGCTGTTCGACAGAGATGTCCGGATACCGCTGATACCTCATTATCTGTATGTTCTGAGTGCTCTCGGAGAGCCGGCCGAATCCGACTGTGCACATAATTCCTGTCTGACCAAGTGGATATGCATATACCCTAACGGAGATCTTTACCCGTGCGGCAAAGGATGCCCCGGTGAGTTCAAACTCGGCAATATATTCGGAATTAACAGGATATCCGATACCTTCTCCGCATACGGTTTCGGGAAGATCGTTGCAGGCACCGTCGAAAGAAGGAAGAAGTGCATGGCCGAATGCAGACTTTACCCGTATTGCAGCGGCGGGTGCAGCATAGACGCATATTATGAATCGGGCCTCTGCAATGCCGGAGGGGACTCATGCAGAATATTTAAGGCGGTATTCGGCCATGTTCTCTCCTCGGTGGAGGAGATACTTGAGGCTCGGTCCGATCTTTCCCGTTACAACAAATTCGTGAGAGATGCAGTCATAGGAAAACTGATAAATCCGAAGATCGCAGATCATTGATTTCCGATCTCTCCGATGGCATCAATCATGATTTTTGCCCCTTTTGGAAGAGAACTCACTCCTATGCATGTTCTCGCCGGATAGGGGGTCGCGAACATTTCCGAGTATACCGAATTCATAACGGAAAAATCGTTCATATCCGTAAGATAGACTGTGGTCGACAGTATCCCTCCGGCCCCGGCGGACGAGAGTATGGTCAGAAGATTCTTCAGTGCAGTTCTCGCCTGATCTTCCATTCCGGCAGGCATCGTCCCGCTTTTCGGATCAATCGATATCTGTCCGGAGACGAATATCCTGCCGCCGGATAACACTGCCTGCGAATACGGTCCGGCCGGCGGGGGGACATCTTCGCACAGAAAAGACCTCACGGTTCATCCCTCCCGATGTCGTCTATGTTGTACGGAGTGCGCTGATAAACATAATAGTTAAGCCAGTTAGTGAAAAGCAGCGTGGCGTGGGCTCTCCAATTCATTATCGGATCATTGCGCGGATCGCCGTCCGGGAAGTAATTATCGGGAATGTGCGGAGCCAATCCCTTCTTCGTATCTCTGTCGTACTCGAATGCCAGCCTGCCTGCATCATATTCGAAATGGCCGGTTACGAATACCTGTCCCGCCTTTTCGGATACCACTATCCCAATCCCGGCCGCCCGGGATTCGGCTATTATGTGCAAACGGGGATTCTGATGTATATCGGAGGCGTGTATGTCTGTATTTCTGGAATGAGGCATATTGAACAAATCATCGAATCCCCTCACCAGCGGTTCATCCTTCACGCCGATCGTATGGCTGTAAATGCCTGACATTTTTCTGCCGAGAGGGTATTTAGGTATGCCGTAGTGATAGTACAGACCGGCCTGCGCACCCCAGCATATGTGCAGAGTCGAGGAAACATTTCTGCATGACCACTCCATTATTTCGCAGAGTTCATTCCAGTAATCAACGCTCTCGAAATCTATGTTCTCCACCGGTGCGCCCGTCACGATCATACCGTCGAACTTCTTGTCCCCGATTTCGCCAAATGTGTGGTAAAACTTATCAAGATAGGCTTTGGAGGTGTTCTTAGATTCGTGGGTTGCCATCTGAAGCAGAGATATATTCGTCTGCAGAGGGCTGTTGCTCAGCAGTCTGAGGATCTGCACCTCGGTCTCTATCTTAGTGGGCATAAGATTCAGGATGAGTATGTTCACCGGACGGATGTCTTGGGATGATGCACGTCCCTCTCTCATTACGAATATGTTCTCAGATTCGAGAGTGGCACCGGCAGGCAGATCGTCTGGTATGTTAATCGGCATTGAACGCTACGTCCTTGTACCGCGGGCATATGTATACTTGCTTATTTACTTTATCCATATCGACGTACTATTCATCTTAAAAGATGCATATATGAATAATACAGTCGTCATCAGTACTCTATTCCCTTCCTCGCCGATATACCGCAATCGAATGGATGTTTTACCATCAGCATCTCCGTGACAAGATCAGCATAATCGATTATCTCGCGGGAAGCACCTCTCCCTGTGAGCACAATCTCAATATTTTTCGGTCTGCCCCTGAGCATATCTATAACCTCATCCGAGTCCAGAAGTTTCCAGTCCACCGCCACATTTATCTCATCCAGTATGACAAGATCATATTTCCCCGAATATATCTCATCCTTGGCCCTCGCCAATGTCTCGCGTGCTACGGCTATATCTTTCTCACGCGGTACCTCCGATACCATATGGTCAAGGCCCATGGGAAATATCGTGAAATTCGGGAATCTTTCAGCGGAGATATGTTCTCCGTAGTTTTCCGGAGGTTTCAGGAATTGAATCATCAGAACTTCCAGTCCGCGGCCCGCCGCTCTGAATGCAAGGCCGAGGGAAGCGGTGGTTTTTCCTTTGCCGCACCCGGTGTAAACATGCACCAAACCCAGTCTGCTCTTGATTTCCGGCTGTATACAACTCATGCCTATCAGCAGTGAATCTCATTCTGAGGATTAAAAACCAACACACTGCAGACTCGGCCGTTACGGTCGGTGCCGATCCCATAAAATTATAAAACATACGGTGCTGGCAGCCTCATATCAGACATTATTTGGTAGGACTGAAAAGCATTAATAACCCCGCATCTATGGGCAGTGTCCATGGAGACCCCCGTGAAGTATACCTCCTCTGAAATGAAGACAGTTCTCATTGCATGCTGTGCGGGCGTGTTCATAACGGCTCTCATGAGCACGATGATGAACATGGCACTTGTGCATATAGGCACAGATTTCTCCGTGGGTTCCAAATCCTTGGCGATGGTCAACACATCATTCCTTCTGGCTTCGGTCATAGTGATGGTGCCTCTCGCGAGGCTTTCCGACATCGCCGGAAGAAAGAAGATATTCGTCGCGGGTCTGGTAATCACAATAGTTTCTGCTCTGATCGCGGCTTTCAGCCCGAACTTTGAGATATTGCTGCTTATGAGGCTGCTCATGGGGGCAGGATCGGCGGCACTGTCCCTGGCGGGCGTAGCGATGCTCACCGACATATTCCCGCGCGAAAGGAGGGGTTGGGCCATCGGAGTTCAGTCGACTTTTGTATACTTGGGCATTGCAATCGGTCCGGCTCTGGGCGGGTTCATATGCGATTTCCTCGGCTGGAGAGCTCTGTTCTTCTTCATGATACCTTTCGCATTTGTGGCTCTTTTCTTTATCCTCGGATTCAAGAAGGAGATCATATCAGACAAAGACGCGAAAATGGACTGCCGCGGCTCCTTCCTGTACGGAGTGACGATAGTTCTGACTATGTACGGTGCGATAAACATGCCCGAAATATGGGCCGTTGCACTCGTCGCGGCCGGATTGATTATGCTCTGCGTTTTCGTAGCGGTTATGAAAAGGACAAAATCTCCTGTGCTTGATCTAGGCGTATTCAAACATAAGGCATTCTCGCGGTCATGCATGGCCGCATACATGAACTACGCATCGTCTTATTCGGTGTCCTTTTTCATAGCACTCTATCTTCAGAGCATCGGTGCGCTGAGCGCATCCCATGCCGGATTGGTAATGCTGATACAGCCGCTGGTTCAGGTAGCTCTGACAGCGAAATTCGGAAGTTACTCTGATAAGATCAAAGACAAGCGCATACTGCCGACTGCAGGCATGGCGATAACATGCGCCGCCGTTCTCATTATAATTTTCCTGGGTACGGAGATGAATCTCATCCATGTCTTGTCGGCACTGATTCTGCTCGGTCTCGGTTATGCTATGTTCGCGGCCCCCAACACAAATACAATAATGTCATCGGTGCCTCCGAAAAACCGCGGAGAGGCATCGGGCATGATCTCCGTCGTCAGACAGGCAGGAATGATGACGAGCATGGGAATCGCCATGTGCTGCATATCGCTGATAATGGGCACTGCGGACAGCATAAACCCATCTACGTACGGTCAGTTCGTAGGCGTGATCAAGGCGGCATTCTCTGTGTGTCTGGCGATGTGCATCGCAGGTGTGATTTTCTCGTGGTTCAGAGGAGATGCAGATGAAGAGTATGCGGAATCTGAATGACCCAGAGTTTAGTTATTCCTAAGGTTATTCATATTTTGGAAATGTATATATGTCTGTAAAGCACATGAAAAACGGATGTCGGACACCTGCCGGGAGAATTACAATTTTCAGAAAATCATTGTCGCCGCCGGGGCGTCGCTGTTCGTAATCAAGTTTGCGGCGTATCTCTTAACGAACTCCGTTGCGATTTTCACCGACGCAGCAGAAAGTGCTGTGAATATCGCAGCGGGCTGCATCGGACTCTATGCCCTTTATCTGTCCGCGCGGCCTGCGGACAAAACTCATCCTTTCGGCCACGGCAGGATAGAGCTTATATCGGCATCGGTCGAGGGATCGATGATAGCAATAGCGGGCATACTCATAGTGTTCAAAGCATTCGGCGATCTTCTGAATCCGGAGGAGATATCTTCGCTGGATGTGGGCCTTCTGCTGGTGATATTTGCCGCTGCGGTCAATTATGCAATAGGGACCGTCGCAGTCAGGAAAGGCAGAAAGAACCGTTCATTGGCACTCGAGTCAAGCGGGAGACACCTCAGAACGGATACTATGTCCTCGGCCGGAATAGTAATCGGACTGACCGCAGTTTATGCAGGGGCACACTTTGGCTACGACCTTTACATTCTCGACCCGCTGATGGCCCTGTTGTTCGGTGCGCTTGTGGTTATAACCGGAGTAAGAGTGATAAAGAAGGCCACAGACGGAATAATGGATAAGGCAGATGTGGAAGTCCTTGAGAAGGTCGTCGAATCGCTGAACGAACACAGATCAAAGGATTGGATTGATATTCACAGTCTGATGGTTATAAAATACGGCAGCAGACTCCACATAGAGATGCATGTCACATTCCCGTTCGATATGACCATAGCAGAACTCGACAGAGAGAACAGCCGTCTGTATGAATCTGTATCATCCACTTTCGGAGGATCCGTAGATTTGATAATGATGTCCGAACCATGCAAAGAATTTTCCTGCATCCACTGCGAAAGAGATTGCCGCTCCAGGCGCGCAGATTTTAAGGAGAGAGTGAACTGGAATGTGAATCTCCTTTCTCAGGAACATCAGCATGCATACGGCAATCACGTGGTCATTCATGGCCGCGAGTGAAGAATCCTCCTTTAAAGGGCATTGAAATCAATCGGTCCGTTTACCGGTTCCTCCGTTTTTGGTAAGGCACACTTCCGTTGTATTCACTGATCTTTCGGGCCGCGGTCTCGGTTCAGCCAATACCCTGGATATCTCTCTGTAACGGCAGATATCCTTCAGCTCCACTTGTTCCGGTGTCGGGATGTACGATATGGAAAGCTCCATTTCCCCTTTCTTCCGCGGCCGCAGTATCTTTCCTATGGATTCGGCATCCTTTCTGTCCGTCTTTTTATTGGATTCGGTGATGATCTCAAGACTTTTCGCATGTGCAACGTAAGCATCCTCGCCGATCGACTCGAAGAATCTGCAGGTTTTGTATGAATGGGCGGAAGACTCCGTCATCACAACGTATTCGGCTGTCCTCATGTAACCGTGAACGGCCTGAAGTCCGCTCTGCGAAGAGCGGACTTCGAAGGTCTTCACGGCTTTCCGCCTGCGGATATAACGCAGGCGGCTGTGTTATTCTTATGTACGTCTAAACCAATGTATCTTATGAGGCATTCGCTCCTTTTTGTCTGATACTAAAGTATCGAATGTCGCACTTTTTAGTTATTGTGCACATCCTCCCGGATGTCTATCCCCATTTCCGTTACATGCCATATCTCCATGACCTTCCGGGACTCCATGATATCCGGCATGAAATCCGCCGATTCGACATCTTCCGTGCTCGGGCATCAGAGTCTGTCTGCATGAAATCCGCACTCTTCAGAAGAGGACCCGAATAAAGGAGTTTAATTATCTCCGAGGACATTCCCGCCCATGATCTTCGGCAGGCAGAGGGATTTTCCGGAGGAGATATCGAAAGCCGGGTTGGACGAATGGTATTCGGAGATGAGCGACCAAAACAAAGTGAAATTAGGAAGATATCTCAAAAATGCGGAAACGTCCTCGGCACTCGGTTTCAGTCTGTCCGTTATGGAGACGGCGAATATGGAAGAGAATCATTCACTCACGGTTCTGGTCGGCGAAAATATACTGAAAAGCAATCTGACCGAAACCGAAAGGTTTGATGTGCTCGAAAAACTCATCCCCGCATATTTCGGCGTGAAGAGATACGATGACTGTCTGAAATGCTGCAATGACGGCATCGGCATCCTGGAGAACTCGGCAGATAAGATAAAACACAGAAAGGGAGACAGACTGCCGGAGACGCTGATGTGCCGCAACTACACTGTAAACGTCTTGGTCGGAGCGTACGGGGACTACGATGCCGGCGACGAGGCCATGGACAGATTCTGCGAGATGGGTCTGATGTCGGAAGAGGATGTAAGATACAGGAAGCAGAGTCATAAGATCCGCAAGCTGCAGAGGACCTTCGACGGAGTATTCTCAGTGAAACTCAAAAATCAATGAAGTCTTTCCAGAGCAGCATGGGCACGATATCTATGCACGGCTCTTCGTAGGGGTGCACATTTCTTATTGCCTTTATGACATTTCTCAGATCCTCGGCCCTCACAGCGAAGTCTATGCGCAGCTCTTCTTCGCGGACTATCTCTCCCGTCTTCCCGATATACGGGTCGGATCCTTCCAGGGGCCTCCATGTCCCTTCGGTCGCAGCCACCGAAAATACTCTGTCATATCCGGGATATATCTGTTCCATCGAACCGTTCACGGCATCCATCAGCCTGTCTCTGCAGTCATGAGGTATGGTGAGAGATATCTTGTATGCCTTCGGTTCCGCGGAATCACCCTCTGGACGGTTTGTTTCTGTGATCCGGATTCGTCATTATCACTTCGATCTCATCTAATCTTCTCCGCAGATCGCGGTGCATGCGTTTGGCACCCTTGTTGAGATAAAATGTGCTTGCCATTGTGGCCAGAAAAGATACTGGCGGCAATATGTACATAAAACCGCCGATTATGCCTGTTGCTTTTTTGAGATTGCTCAGGCTGTTGATTTTATCGACCAGTGAGTGGTCCTCCATGTTCGGCAGTTTTCCCCTGAGCGAACGGTACATAAGTTTCTGTCCGCCTATCACCACCTCCATGCTCCACTGTACCTCGCTGAGAACGGGAGCCGTTCTTCCCCTGGGGACTGTTTTTTTGTGAAGTATTGCTTTTCTCAGATCGTCCGCGGTGCTGCCGTCAAATTCCGTCCAAGAGTATCCGAAAGTGAATTTCGAATGGGCATCGCTTGCTGATATGGGTGCCCATCTTCCGGGGTATTTATCCATCACCATCTGTGCGAATGCATTGGAATACCTGTCGGGATGTCCTCCGTTCAGCACCTCGAATCCGTCGAGATCGATATCAAAGATCTTCTCGTTGAGACCGTACACATGAAAACTGAACGGATGCGGAGCGATAGTCAGCCCTCCCTGCCCTCTGATGATATCGACTGTTTCTTCAACGGTCAGGCCGGGCCGTATCTTCTCCGTCAGAAACAGACCTATTATTTCCCCGTCGGATGTCGTAACCTCCTCGCCCGCGACGACATCTATGTCATCATACCGTTTGGCATATTCCTGAGCGATGAAGGCACCGGCAGTCTCGTCGTGATCGGTAATGCAGATTACATCGAATCCGTGCTTTCTTGCACTTTCTACCCGATCTTCCGGCTTCGTAACCGACTCGGGAAAACGGAGCACTCCGAGCTTCGCAAACCCCGAATATTCGGTGTGAATGTGCGTATCTGCCCTTCCGACACGATCCATATAAATCTAGGAGTGAGTTGCGTTATTTATAGTAATTGTACAGACCGGGTGCATTCTGCGGGCGGTGTCCTCTTTTTTAGGTGAGACTGTGCGGTGGAGACTGTCATTTGCAAAGAATGGTTGTTTGCGGCTGTGCTGTAACTGTTCATCTCGGTCCGCACAGGTTGATCGGAAGCGGCAGGCCCGAGACAATGTAATAATTGTGATTGTGCTTACCGAATGCGATGCGGACTGTTTTTCGCCTCGGACACGGAGGAGTTTCGTACAGATACGCATCCATGCCACCTTTTATCACGTATGGACATCCTATGCCTTGCCGAAACAGACAGAAAAAAGAGGTATTCTTATGGAAGACTGCAAGAATAGCAAAGAAGTGGAGACACTGTTGGGGGACCCGAAAAAAGCGATCCTTGCAATGGCAGTCCCAACAGCCGTTGCTCTCATCGCACAATCCGCCAATAATCTGATCGATGCCATGTGGGTGGCCGGTCTGGGGAGGGATGCACTCGCCGCAGTCGGCATAGTATTTCCTATATTCTTTATCATGATCGGAATAAGTAACGGCATAGGGATCGGGGCCGCTTCTGCGATATCAAGAAGGCTGGGTGCCGACAACGGGGCCGAAGCAGACAAGACGGCATCCCATGCCTTGGTGCTGACTTTGATCGGATGCGCGGTGCTTACTGCGGTATTCCTTCTGTTTCTCGAACCGATTCTGAACCTGATGGGTGCGGGTGCCTCTGAGGGTACGATGACAGAATGCATGAACTATGCATTTCCGATTGTTCTGTTTTTGTCTGTTTTTATGATAGTCGGTGTGATGTCCAGCATACTCAGATCGGAGGGTGCGGCAAAACGTTCGATGTACGTGCTCATACTCTCGGCGGCCATCAATATGGTTTTGGACCCCCTGTTCATATACGATTACGGACTGGGATGGGGTATGAGAGGCACCGCGGCGGCCACCGTGGTGTCTGTGGCTGTGTCGATGTTTATCATCATCTACTGGTACTTCATAAGGAAAAATCTATTCATTCGATTCAAATTCAGAGGTTTCAGGTTCGATTCCTCAATCATCAAAGACATATTCAGTGTGGGGCTGCCTGCATCCATACAGATGACAGTCATCTCTGCGGTAATAATATTTGCCAATATCATATTACTGCAGGCGGGAGGCGACGACGGAGTCGCCATATATGCATCAGATTGGAGAATCATAGATATTCTTATCATACCTCCGATGGGTGTGGCCATGGGACTCGTTCCCGTGTGTGCCGCAGCGTTCGGTGCGGTACGCTATGATAAAATCAGTACAGCATACGTCTACTCTCTGAAAATATCTGTGCTCTCCATGATCCTTGTGGGAATAATAACAGCAATTTTTGCACCCCAGATTCTGACCGTGTTCACCTACGGCAGCGATACAGAGTATCTGAGAGACGGGATGGTGCTGTTCCTGCGTATCGCATGCATATTTATGCCGTTCATGGCCATCGGGATGACCGCAGAGTCGCTGTTCCAATCCCTGGGCATGGGAATGAAGTCTTTATTTTCAACCCTTTTCAGGAACTTTCTGCTTGTTCCCGTGTGTTACATCGCAATGCTGGCAACATCGGGTCTGACGTACATATGGTGGGGGATCGCGGTTTCGGAGATTGCAGGTTCGCTGTTCATCGCATGGTGGACATTTGTCACTCTCAGATCGGTCATGAAAAAATCTGGTCCGGATCTGAAGACTTACGGGCCGTGAATCAGAGAATTCCGGCAGGCAACCGGCGTGCTATAACCCCTGCCGCGCTTGATTTTGCCTGCTTTATCAACCTTTCTTTCTCTACCCATATGTATTTTAACAGTGCTTATGCAGGTTCGTCGGCGGAGTCTTGCGAAACGTGTTTACCGCCGATTGCCGGCAAGAGTATTTTTGATTTTGAGACGGCAACAACACCCGAAATGAACTTTTTCCGCATTGAAAATCTCTGTCCAGTTGACATGCGGGTACATCAGCGACAATATGTTCAGGAGAACGAGGGACTGAACAGCAAGCAAGAATTTTCTTATCATGCATCACCGCAGAAAGTTCCCGCCGGATTCATGCGGATCGGATGAATACAGAAAAACCGCGGTCCTCATACGGAACCTCGGTTTTTCTTCCCGATAAACGGTTTATGTCTTTCTCATGTATCTGCGCAGAGTCAGCGGAATGAACACCGCGAGTATCGCTGCCGCACCCAGCAGGCTGAGCCAGAAATCTGTGTCTATTGTGCCGTAAGTCAGCATTTCACGCACCGACGAAACCGCTTTTGTCAGCGGATTTATGCTGTTGACGAAGAACTGCAGCACGGACGGCATGGTCTCGGCGGGAACGAATGCGTTCGACAGGAATGTCAGCGGGAACAGAATCATCATCGCGGCCGAGGTGGCCATCGCGGACGATTTCACGCTGATGCTTACGAAGGCGAAGAGCCAGCTCAGACACCACGCAAAGAACATCATGAACAATATGCACGCAAGAATCATGCTCCATTCCGGTCTGTAGCCGATGGCATACCCCGCCACGAACACAACGGCTCCGGCTATGGCAAATCGAACAAGGTCGGCGATCAATATTCCGGCAACCGGCGCAAACCTGGCGACAGGCATAGACTTGAAACGGCTAGTGATGCTCTTATCCATGTCTTCTCTGATCTGTATGCCCGAGGTGCCGCAGCTTGTCACTAACGTCATGATCAAAATACCCGGAATGACCACGGGCAGATATGCATCTGTGCTGCCGGAGATCGCTCCTCCGAAGAGATAGGCGAACAGAAGTGTGAACATTATCGGCATTACGGCAACATCGGCAAGGCTCTCGGGATTGCGGAATGCTTTGATCATCGCGCGATGCGCAAAAGTAAATGTCTGGCTGATTGCGGTGATTATGCCAGAGCACTCTTTCGATCCAAACTCGGCGGCAGATATTGATATTTCGGTCATCTGTCCTCACTCTCTTCTCCACCACCCGTAAGAGCAAAAAACACTTCATCCAGCGTCGGTCTGGTTACGTTTATCTCGGTAAGTTCGATATCCGCATCCTTAAGTGCGGCCAATACTCTGGCCAGACAGCCGGTGTTGTCTATAGGTGCCGTCAGTTCGCACGCTTCTGAGAACGGAACCGCCGAGTCCGCCGATCTCCCGATGATCACGGCGGCTTCTTCCGCACGGGTCATTTCTTTGACAGTGATCCGCAGAATCATAGAACCTATCGATTTTTTCAGCCCGTCAGGCGTATCATTGGCGATAACGCGCCCGCGGTCTATTATAACGATACTGTCGGCAAGCTGGTCCGCCTCATCCAGATATTGTGTTGTCATCAGAATAGTTGAGCCATTTTTTACAAGATTGCGGATAGTGTGCCACATCTGCGCCCGCGTGCGCGGGTCGAGTCCCGTCGTGGGTTCGTCCAGGAAAATAAGCGGGGGTCTGGTAATCAGACTCGCCGCTATGTCGAGCCTGCGGCGCATACCTCCGGAGAATTCGGACAGAGTCGTATCTGCCACTTCGGTCAGACTGAATTCTTCCAGCAGTTCTTTCGTCCTCTCCTTGGCACCTTTGCGGGAAAATCCCAAAAGCCTTGCAAAAATCATAAGGTTCTCTGCTGCAGTCATACCCTCGTCGATCGAGGCGAATTGACCTGTCAGTCCGATCAGCCGCCTGACTTTATTTGCGTCTTTTCGGACATCGCATCCGAAGATTTTTACGCTGCCCGAGTCCGGGGCCGTCAGCGTGGCGAGAATGCTGATAACAGTAGTCTTGCCGGCACCGTTGGGGCCAAGTATGCAGCATACTGTTCCGGCGGGTATGTTAAAATCTATGCCATCAACGGCTCTGCAGCCGCCGAATGTCTTTACCAGATTCCGCACTTCGACCGCCGAAGTGCCGTCAGTATTCATCGTCATTGTCTTCCCGCCTTCCGAATTCGCGCGGATCGAAATCGCGGCGGCCAAATCCTCCGCGTCTTCCCGGCCTGTCTCCCATATGTCTGGCAAAGAACCGTTCTCTGCAGAATTCGGCATAATCGCCGTCTCTGTCTTCACCGACCCTTTCCCTGAGAACGCCAATTATGCGTTCAAGATAGCCGGTGAGATCCTGCCGTTCTTCGCTGTTCAGACAATCGAAGATTTCCTCTATTTCCCACCCGCAGTCCGTTCCGGTGCTTTCGTCAGGAATTGCCCTGCGTCCCGCATCGGTCAGCGAGATGTCGTAAGAGCGGCGGTCTTTATCGGACTGCGTGCGTGCGATGTATCCTTTCTCCTCCAGCTTTTTTAAAAGTCCTGCCAGTGCCTGCTTGCTCATGTCAAGCAGATAGCCTAGTTCTTTCTGCGAGACTGTCGGTTTTATCTTAAGAACAGCAAGCACGCGTCCCTGTCCTCTGAAGAAATTCATGCCCCCGTGCGTTGCTGTGCGCTGCCTGTAGCGGAGAAGAAGTCCGCCCAGACGCACAAACAGCACCGCCAATTTTCTGTTATCGTTCATATTTTCACATTTCCTGATCAGTCATGTACCTGACTAATTGGTAATGTAATTTACTATATCTATTTGAATATTACTATGCAGTCAAATGCTTTTACAGGTATTGTTTTTATGACAGGAATCGGAATCCGCATCTGCCGACACATAACCCGGCATATCAATCATAAACCGCAACCACGTCCGTAGGAGCTTTACGCGCTTGTTTCCGGAGTCTGACAGAAACCATCCACCCGGGAGGGCATATTCTGACCTCAGACGGATAATATGATGATGTTACTGATTGCTAAAATCAAAAAATGCGGCATTCACCGCTCAGTACCGAACAAAAAAGGAGCAAACACCACATGGGACATACCAGTTCAGACGTACATAAAAACGGCACGGCTACCTGCGGCGGAAAGGTTCCGAAGATCCTCTCGGACACGGGTATACCCCCTGGCCGTTCACGATTGCGTGGGAACAGCCTGATGTGCGGCTGACAGCGAAGTCGTACATAATCACACAGATTCCGCGGATTCTTCGAATCGCCAAACACAAGCGTGCGCCATTCGCGCAGGCGGCCTGATCCTGATTTTTGTCAGATTGCTGATAACTTGCTCATGGTTTCGTATCAACTGCACAAATGTATTTATACTATGAAATACGGTCGTATAAATGCATGGAGGTGATTGAGTAAAACACACAACGATTCTGATAATGGTCATAGCAACTGTGCTATCGGCGACGGCTGTGACATTGGCCCTTGCCGACGGAATATCGAATGGCAATACAGATGCAACCGATTATCAAAACGACCTGTATATTGTCGAAAATACCTTGGGCAAAGACATAGATGGCAGGAACATCGTAATCTTATCTAATGATGTAGCAGATTCCGGCGTTTCAAATATAAAAATAAAGGAAACTTTTGATGATGTAGAAACCAGCAAGGACGTATTGGTTTTCGGAAACACGTGGATAAAAAACATCGACGCAGACTACATCAGCGAGAAGGTCAAGTATTATGCAAATTCTGGGAACCCGATAATATCTCTGTCTAGATCTTCTGATTTCCTTTATTCGAAAAACACTGGACTCGCTTCATCATACTCTGCGGATGATGATATCCGATGCATATACTACGATGTGCTGAATGATGTGACATACTGTTACGGAACAAGTGGATGCACGCCCGAGGAGTCGTTGAAATTAGCATATGCCTGGGCAGAAGAAGTTTTAACAGAATCTTCATCAAAAATGATGATAAATTCCTCAGATAATGGGTTTCTGTGGAGCCAAAAGTTACAAAGCTCACATACACAAGACGACGGTAACTTTGGCAGAATGAACATAAAATCATTCTATTCTGTATTGGAGGAAGACGATGATGGGAAAAGCTTTGTGCTGACGGAATATCAGCTACAAGGCGTCCCTTTTGAAACATCATCAGATTGGGATAATTGGATAGGTGTTTCGGGCATGGAAGTAAGCACTCAGGTTGGAAACTACAGTGCAGATCTTCTGACGTACGGACCATCATCCTCTTCCGGCGGATCGAGAGCCATAAGTGTGAATCTAAGTGCCAACGTAAGTATAAATGATATTGGAGCTGCTATAGGTAAATCTTGGAGCTATAATGTTCCGGACCTTACCGTACGGGACAGATCCGATTTTTCGCTTAACAAATTCAGTACTGTCGAAGAACACTTTGTCGGAGATGAAGCGAGTAACAAATCAGACACTCTCCTGATGGAGCCAGGTAAGATTGTGAGTACCAGTGGAAATGACGGCCAAATATATGATGAAACAGACTATTACTCTGTAACATTCTACAAGGACCGCACACTTCTGCCAGATCAACACAGTACGATTTCTAAAGAGATGATCGTTTCATTTTAAACAGGCATTTATTCAGAAGTTATGCATCTTTATAAACAGATTTTCGGTCAAATCGGGCAATAAAATCAATATGAAGGTGAATGAGTGTCAAACAACAAAAACAATAACGATTTCGAGAACAGGGTTTTTACGGCAGGCATAGCTCTTTTCTCCTGCGGATTCCTTGCGATGCTGTTCAATTCCGTACTGCATTCGCTGGAAAAGCTGGGAGGCGGGGCCGGCGGACACATCAATGCCATACTGCCGGCGGTCTCCGCCGTGTTCATGCTGGTCGGTGCGTACCTCTTCATATCACGTCTTCTGAATGCAAAAACGTCAAAAGACGGAGACTAAGTTCCCTCTGCATGCATGACAACTCGGTTCTCCGTGTTATCAGGCAGAATCGGAATATGCCATCGGAGGCTCTGGGCTGCCCGTTCATCCATCCAGCATCACAGCAGACACAGTCTTGACATCAGAACGCTGCTGTGCGCAATCGGTCTGCACGGCTGACTGAAGATTGATCATTTCCGCATATGCCGGAGATGCAGGGCCTCATAACCTTTTTTTATATCGTCCCGAATAACCGTCTGTTAAAAATGGCACAGTATGATTCGGTTTCGGTTGAAAGACGTTGGCAAAAGATGTGGAAAGAAAAGGAGATATACCGCTTCGATCCAAAGTCCGACAAGCCCGCCTTCAGCATTGACAATCCGCCCAGGTACACATCCGGACCCCTTCATCTGGGACATGCCACCGGATATTCTCTGATAGATTTTGCGGCGAGATACAAAAGAATGAAAGGATACAACGTATTCTTCCCGCTGTGTTTTGATGTCAACGGAACGCCTATAGAGGTGAAAGTGGAGAAGAAGCACGGCATCACAAAACTGGACCTTCCGAGGGAGGAATACAGGAAACTGTGCAGAGAATATGCGGAAAGTTTCATCGGTGAGATGACACACCACTTCGAGATACTCGGAGAGAGTATGGATCCCAGCATCTACTACCAAACGGACGCTCCATATTACAGACGCATAACGCAGATATCGTTCACGGAACTTTTCGCCAGGGGTCTTGTCTACAAAGGCGATTTCCCGGTCAACTGGTGCCCGAGATGCATGACCGCCCTTGCCGATGCAGAGGTCGATCACAAAGACAACATAACAAAACTGAACTTCGTGAAATTCAAGATAGACGGAGAATGCGGCTGCGTCACGATAGCCACCACGAGACCGGAACTCATCTGCACGTGCAAAGCTGTCGCCGTGCATCCGGACGACACAGAAAAACAGCACCTTATAGGCAGGGAGCTTGTGACGCCGATATATGGACGCAGGATCAAAGTCATAGCCGATCCAAAGGTTGATCCGAAATACGGTACCGGAAATGTCATGATATGTACTATCGGGGACAAAGATGATCTCGAATGGGTGATGAAATACCGCTTCGAGATGGAAAAGGGCATAGACGAAACCGGGAAGATGACCGATCTTGCCGGCAGATACTCGGGTATGCCTGCGAAAGATGCCCGAACACACATCATAGACGACCTCGGTGAGGCGGGTGCTCTCGTGAAACAGGAGGATGTTTCTCAGCAGGTGTCCGTTTGCTGGAGATGCGGCACACCGATCGAATTCCTGCAGGTACCGCAGTGGTTTCTTAAGACTCTTGAATTCAAGGAGCAAGTACTCAAGAGGGCAGACGAGATCCGCTGGTACCCGGATTTTATGAAAACAAGGCTCAGAGATTGGGTAGATTCACTTGAATGGGATTGGGTCCTCAGCAGACAGCGCATATTCGCAACTCCTATCCCCGTGTGGGAATGCGAGGATTGCGGAGAGGCCGTGTGCGCAACCGAAGAACAGTGCTACGTGGACCCTGTATCGGATGCCCCTCCCGTCGACAAATGTCCGAAATGCGGCGGCAGGCTGATCGGATGCACCGATGTCTTCGATACGTGGATGGATTCCTCCGGTTCCTGTCTTTACAACACATTTTGGAAGAGAGACGAAGACCTCCACCGAAAGTTCTTCCCGATGAGCATGAGGCCCCAGTCTCATGATATAATTCGCACATGGGCATTCTATTCGATACTCAGATCTGAACAGATGGAACACTCCCGCCCGTGGAACGACATAATGGTACACGGCTTTATCATGTCCCCGGACGGGACACCCATGCATTCGTCTGTCGGGAATGTCATAGATCCGATACCGATACTGGAAAATTACGGTGCGGATGCCCTCAGATATTTCGCGGCATCCTGTTCGCTCGGAACAGACCATGCCTTCAGGGAACCGGATGTGGTCAGAGGCAAAAAATTGTCCAATAAGATATTCAACATAGGGCAGTTTGCCGGAAAATTCTTCAGCGGAAAGCCAAGTCTTGCAGAGGACCTCAGGGAATCCGATAAATGGATAATAAGCCGTTATTCCGAGACGGTCGCAGCCGTGACGGAATATCTAGAAGAATATCAATTCGACAGAGCCCTCAAAGAAATTGAGGGATTCATTTGGCGAGATTTTGCCGACAACTACATAGAGATGGTGAAAGCGAGGGAAGATCCAGCCGTCAGGTATGCGCTGTACACTATTCTTCTGGGAAGCATAAAAATGATGGCTCCGTTCATGCCTCATGTCACCGAGGATGTATATCAGGAACATTTCGCCGCCTATGAATCTGCAGAGAGCATACACACAGCGGAATGGCCTGCTCCGATATTCATAGACAAAGAGGCCCTGAAGACAGGTGAATCCATAACAAAAATAACATCGGCGATAAGGGCTTGGAAATCGGATAAAAAAATGCCTCTCAACGCCGGGCTGTCCAGAGTGGAGATCATCGGAGAGGATGCCCCTATGCTTGAGAGCGGTTCGCTCGACATAAAAGAAACATCCAAAATCGGAGAGCTTGTCTTATCCAAAGAGGCCGAACTGAAAGAAGAGATCATCGGAATGAAACCCGTGCACTCGAAACTCGGCCCTGTATTCAAGGGCCGTGCGAAAACAATAGTTTCGGCACTGTCTGCCATGACACCGGAGGATGCACTGAAAAGAATGACCCCCGAAGGACTCAGAATAAACGCAGATGGGGAGGACATAATCATCCCCTCGGAGTTCCTGGAGATGGAGAAGAGACTTACTCTCGGCGGCAGGACGGTCGACACGATACAGCTCGGGAACACCCTGATCATACTGGAGATATGATCTTAGATCAGTTCTGCAGTACTTTCACGGTGACCCTCTTTCCTTTGTATTTTATCTTGGGGAGATCCATCATCATCCTGTTGCCGAAGTCCCTGTGCACCTCGACAACGGAAGAGTCCTGATCTATCTGTATCTTCCCTATCGCAAAATCTCTTATCCTCGCCGCTCTGATCAAATGCTCGGCCAGACTTACCTTGCCGAGTCCGTCATCTTTGCCGAGGTTCACCCGGAACTTTACCATCCCGTAAACATCGGAGATCTGATCATAGTCGACGACTTTCCTGATAGTATCCTTTGTGCCCTCTTCGGCTTCCGGAACATCCCTTTTTTCTATCTTCATCTCGGTTCTGAGTTCAAACTCCCTTATCAGATGCTCCTCTTCAGATGTCACGAAGGATATCGCTATTCCTTCTTTGCCTGCTCTTCCGGTACGTCCGATTCTGTGGATGTAGTTATCGACATCTTCGGGCATGTCGTAGTTTATTACATACGATATATCGTCTATGTCAAGGCCTCTGGCGGCAACATCCGTGGCAATCAGCAGCTGTATTTTATCATCTTTGAAATCTTTGAGGACCTTCTCCCTCTTCGACTGCGGCATATCTCCGTGGATCGCTTTGACTTTGTACTCCAGATCAGTCAGCCTCTCGTCGAGAATATCCACCATTTTCTTCGTTTGGCAGAATATTATCGCTTTCGGTCTGTCGATGTCTATGATTCTTGTCAGAGCCCATGACTTATTCCTTCTTCCCACCGAAATATAATACTGCCTCGTCAGGTCGAGAACCATCTCGTCACGCGAGACACTTATCTCCTTCGGTTTTTTCATGTAGTCGCTGGCCAGACGTTTTATGTCCTCGGGCATCGTCGCCGAAAAGAGCATTGTCTGTCTTTCTCTGGGCATTGACGACAGTATATCCTCGATGTCTTCTATGAATCCCATGTCGAGCATCCTGTCCGCCTCGTCCAGAACGACTATCTCTATGTTGCTGAGATTCAGGACGCCTCTGTTTATCATGTCCTTCACCCTGCCGGGTGTTCCCGCTATGATATCGGCACCATTCTCCAGCCTTTTGATTTGTCCTTCTATGCTTGCTCCGCCGTATATCGGGACACTCTCGTGCCCGGTGTATTTGGCAATTTTTGTGAGCTCGTCCGCGACCTGGTTGGCCAGTTCTCTCGTAGGAACGAGTACGATAGCCGCCGGCAGTTTGTTTTTCGGTTCTATCTTCTGCAGAACTATCGAACCGAATGTTCCTGTCTTCCCGGTACCCGTCTGAGCCTGAGCAAACATATCCGCGCCTCTGAGGCCCGGAGGGACCGCTTCTGTCTGAATCGGGGTCGGTTCCTCCCAACCCATATCATTCAACGCCCTTGCGATATCCTCAGATATCCCTAAATCTGTGAACTTTGAGATCATTACACATCACTGATCCGAATCCAAACCGCCTGCGACTCTGACGCAGACACCTCTGTTTCGGTACTGTTAATCCCCCGTGATGATATATAACTACCTAAAGACTCCGCGACAGATACGGTCAGATAACTTTTTAGAAACAGAGACCATCCCCGAATCCCGTTAACATGAGATCGGGTTTTGATAATGAGGAATACATAAGGATACAGTCCGAACATATCAGAGAACGTATCGGCAGGTTCGGCGGGAAGCTGTATCTTGAATTCGGCGGGAAGCTGTTCGACGACTACCATGCGTCGAGGGTGCTTCCGGGTTTCAGACCGGACAGCAAAATAAGCATGCTCATGCGGATGAAGGAGAATGCCGAAGCCATCATTGCCGTGAATGCCGGTGACATAGAGAAAAACAAGATGCGCGGGGACCTCGGCATAACCTATGACATGGAGACGCTGAGGCTCATAGATTCGTTCAGGGAACGCGGAATGTTCGTGGAAAATGTCGTTATGACCAAATACACCTCGCAGCCTGCCGCTATAGCCTTCGAGAAGAGACTGAAGGCACTGAATATCAAGGTATACAAGCACTATCTGATTGACGGATATCCTCTGAATGTGGAGCACATCGTGAGCGATGCCGGATACGGAAGAAACGAATTCGTCAAAACAAGCAAGCCGCTCGTGGTGGTAACGGCCCCGGGACCAGGCAGCGGAAAGATGGCAACATGCCTGTCACAGCTGTATCACGAGAATAAAAGAGGGGTATCTGCGGGATATGCCAAATTTGAAACATTCCCAATATGGAACATACCTCTCAAGCATCCGATAAACCTGGCATACGAGGCCGCGACTGTGGACCTCGCCGATGTCAATATGATCGATCCATTTCATCTTGAGGCCTACGGAAAGAGGGCCGTCAACTACAACAGAGACATAGAAGTGTTTCCTGTGGTGAACTCTATGCTGAAAAAGATACTCGGAGAATCTCCGTACCGATCGCCGACCGACATGGGAGTTAACATGGCCGGGTACTGCATAACGGACGATACAGTGGTATCCGGAGCCGCAAGTCTCGAAGTAATACGCCGTTACTATGATCTCCTTAAAGACAGAAAGCAGGGAACCGCATCGGATGAAATGGTATCAAGACTGGAATTCCTTATGAAAAATGCTGACATCGGCCCCGGAGACAGGAGAGTCATTTCGGAAGTGAAAAAGACGGCCGACGTCTTAGACATACCGGTGTCCGGGATAGAATTGGAAGACGGAAATGTGATAACGGGAAAGACGTCCTCGCTGCTGGGGTCCGGTTCCGCCGCGATACTTAATGCCCTCAAAACTATTGCGGGTCTCGACGACAGTATTTTACTTATATCTCCCAGAATACTGGAACCGATCCAAAAACTGAAAACAGAGAACCTCGGCTTCAGGGACACTGCATTGGATGTAGATGAGATGCTGATCGCTCTGTCTATATCCGCACAGACAGACCCTGTTGCCAAAGCGGCTCTGGAACAGCTCCCCAGATTAAGGGGATGCGAGATGCACTCATCCGTAATACTGCCCCCCGTGGATGATTCTGTTCTTAAAAGTCTCGGCCTGAACGTAACCTGCGAACCCCGATATCAGAATAGTTTTCTCTATCAGGGTCAACGCAAAAAATAATGCTGGCAGCATGAAAAAATTCCAAACAGTGAGAAGCCTGAAAAAGACTTACATTTGTGCCGACAATAAACTTTATATGAAAAGAATAGGTTGCGAGTGACATTGCGGATGTGGTGTAGCTGGTTATCACTTGGCCTTGCCAAGGCCATAACCCGGGTTCGAATCCCGGCATCCGCACTCATCCGGCCGCTCGCGAAGCTGGTTCTCAGGTGTCAGTTATTACATCAAAAGTCGGTCTGCGGATCCTGCATGCCGTGTCCGCTGCGGACAGCTGTACCGGTAAAATTCAGACCTCGACAGCTGCAACGCATGTCCAACTCTGCCGCAGACGATGGATCAGCATCTATTCATGGTCTGATCGGCGGTAAGGGTCTTGTCTTCAAACTCCCCCGATGTTGGGAAGTCCTTTACATTCTCGGTGACGATTACCTTTCCGTTGTCGATATACGATGCAATGATCGTGTCGACCCAGTCTATTTTATTGCATCCCGTGCAACGTTTATCTCCTCCATGCGTGCAGTCCCCCTCCGATAATACCGTAAACATTATGAAACCCAAATGAGATGGCACTCCGGTGATATCATAGCTGCCAGATATGAGCTTGGAGAACTGATAGAGGTTATCATACCGCTGATACAATGTTATGACACTATCGATCGCGCCTACATATTCGGCTCGTATGCACGAGGGGAGGCGGATGCGAGGAGCGATGTAGATGTCCGCATAGACGCCGATAGGTTGGAGAACATGGACCTCTGTGCTCTGATGGTACGCCTGGAAAGGGCGTTGGGTATGCCTGTGGATATAATACCTACTGATTCCATACCTGAGGAATACCTCTGCAAGGTAAGAGAACATGAGGTATTGATCTATGAGAGATGACCGCATCTACATAGAAAGGATAATAAAGTACTGTGATCAGATTGATTTTGACTGCGAGAGATTCGGTGATGATGCCGAAATATATTACGAAGACAGGAGTTACCAGAGATCGACAGATATGAGTCTCCAACAGATCGGAGAGACCGTTAACAAATTATCCAGCGAATTGTTGGAAAGATATAATGAAGTCGAGTGGGATGCTGTTATCGGTTTTAGAAATATCATAGCACACAGATATGAGTGGATGGACCGCAACAGGATATGGATGATAATCCGAGATGATATTCCCAGATTAAGGAGATACTGCAATAAGATGTTTCAGGATATTTCCTGATGTATCGAACGTCAGGGAATCCGCTGAGTTCTGTCCGGATCGTCACTGTATATGAGCACAACCCGGTCTGCGCGCGCGGAAGGTTCCCGGGCGCGGATGATTCATGCTAAGATGCAGAATGCGGACCGAGAGCGATCTGAAGAACATGACCGCGGAGAACGCGCTTCTGCCGTTGCGTACAAGATCATTAACGATCATGAAATGCCGAGGTCGGATCCGAATTCCGTCCGTGCCACAGCTGACCGGATCGGCTCGGGACACCTCTGCCTTCTGCCAGTATCCCCGCCCACACCCCATCTAAAAACATTACCTGTCGAACTCAGGATTCAAGGGATAAGAGACCCGATCTCAGACAGGTGAACATCGGTATCGATGAGCTTCGGGAACCGATTAACATACCTTTCCACATGACCGTCTCGGAATTGAAACACGGATATCTAAGGTGATAAACCTGAACTCAACAGTTGCAATTCGAGAAATTTCAATTTTTGGAAATCGGACAGGAAAGCTTACGCCGGCCCGAAAGACACGGCCGAGATGTGAACGAGAATGCCTTGACGATCATCGTAAACCTTTCTGTCAAATTTACAGAATAGAAAATCAACTGTCGAAATCAGGATAAATAGGAAAAGGCCGTACTTTTCAATTAATGAAAAGAAAGAAAGGACCGCAGGCCGATGCCTGCGGTATTATGTTCGGAAAGAGTTTCCGTGTGTGCTTGTTTCTCCGTTTGTCTGATTACGTATCTGCATTCCCGTCTTCGGGGTTCTCTCCTTCCTCCCTGTACCTGAAACTGACGAAAGCAGAGATAAGCGTTGCAATCACCAGTATGAACATAAGAACAGTCCAGTTATCCGCAACGGCAGCAGTAAGACTCATATCTCCAGTTACTAAGAATACAATAACAGATACTGTTCCCAGTATAAGCGATACAATCTTCGGAATGAATCTCTTTGATTTTCTTTCGTTGCTGTCTTTCTTTTCGGAACGGTTTCTCCCCGCAACTACGGCAACAATACCTGCAGCTATTGCTATCAGTGCAAATACCAGATTCAGAACGGCTCCCCCTGTGGTTCTTTCCCCGGATTCCAAACCGTCTCCTTCTGATCCAGAATCTGGAGGTGCGGAAGAAGGTGTTCCTGTTGCTTCGATGGTGTGGTTGCTTTGTACGTTATAGAACGTATACGTGCCGGAGGCTAATGCCTCTGAGGATACGGAAGAACCGTCGGCGTATACCGCAGATATTTCGTATCCGGATCTTGCCGAGAACGCGAACGTCATATTCCCGCCCGCCGAGACAGAGATGTTTCCGACAGGAGATATGGATGCACCGTCTCCTGCGGATGATACAATCGTATAGCTGCCGGAAACGGGAGGTGCCGGAGAAGATTCCGATACGAACTGCGCAGTCACATTCATATTCCCCGTAACGGAGACAGCAGAATCATTTTCAAAGTCCGTCCCGTCAATCACGAACTTCAAGAATACGTAACCTTCCCCGGCATCCGCCGAGAATGTTACCGATGCTGCGGAAATCGGAACAAGAACGTGTCCATTCTTCGTAAGAGTGCCGTATACCGTTTCGCCGGAAGTGTTCTTCGCGGTAACGGATCCCGCCCCGTCGAGATCCATATCAACATACACAGCGTAAACGCCGTTGGGGTCAGGATAGTTGATATCATAGTTGTTGTATGCCGGAGCATTCTTGCCGGAAAGAGCACTGAGAATAAATTCTGATAATACAACCTTTCCTATTTTCGCATAATCAGTAACATCAGCCACTCCGTTCCCATCGATATCCGCATCACCCGCTATATCTTGTATTCTCAGAGTCGGAGCAGTATTTCCCGAAAATACTACACCCGCGGCCACCTTAAGCTGAGAGAAATCCGTCGTATATATTCCGCCTCCGGATCCGTTGGCATTGGCACCGGTTGCCTTGTTGCCGCTGATCTCTCCGCCGGTCATCGTGAATATACCTTCGTAGTTGGCCACACCTCCGCCCCGAGCGGCGGTGTTGTCACTGATCTTACCGTCATTTATTGTAAACTCGTAACCGAATAAGTTGAATATTCCTCCGCCGTATATTCCTGTGCTGTTGCCGGAAACTTCTCCGCCGTTCATTGTAAACTCGGAGCTGTCGAGATTTACAATACCTCCGCCGTAGTTTGTTGCCGTGTTGCCGCTGATCACTCCGCCGTTCATGGTAAACAGGCTGTCGCCGTTCCACACGCCTCCGGCGTAGTCTCCCGAAGTGTTTCCTGTGATCGCAGCATTGCCGGACATTTCAAATGTGGCATGTGTCGAGAAGTAAGTGGCATAGTTGAACACGCCTCCGGCGTGATATTCCGCTTTATTTCCGGAAATCACGGCATTGCCGGACATCGTAAACAGACTGTCCTTACCGCTGTTGTGCACTCCTCCGCCGTTGAATGATAGATTCGCATGATCTGATTCCGTACCCCCGATTATACCGCCGGTCATGGTGAATATACTTCTGTTGCATACGCCTCCTCCGCCCAGGTTTACAAAAATGGT
>JAIRYF010000030.1 GCA_031267895.1 Candidatus Methanoplasma glyptotermitis | reverse complement strand
ACCATTTTTGTAAACCTGGGCGGAGGAGGCGTATGCAACAGAAGTATATTCACCATGACCGGCGGTATAATCGGGGGTACGGAATCAGATCATGCGAATCTATCATTCAACGGCGGAGGTGTATCTAATTCTAATTCCAGCACGTTTATCATGATCAACGGAGAGATTTCTGACAACAGCGGTATCAACGGCGGAGGTGTGTCCAGCACCAGTGGGGGAGAGTTCACAATGAATGCTGGCATGATCAGCGAAAACAAGGCCTCTCGCGGCGGCGGACTGTACAGCAACAATGGCACAATCGAAGTGAAAGGCGGAGAAATCACAAAAAATACGGCAACTGGTTCTGGGTCCAGGGGGTCCGGAGGCGGAATCTATGCTATCTATTTCTCTCAGCTTACGGTGGACGCGGGTGTAAAATTCTCAGGTAACACAGCTCCCACTCTGAGAACTAAAGACATTGCAGATAATGACGACGCTGACAGTAACGGTATAACGGATGTTGTTGACTATAACATCAACATCGGTTCGGTTAAACTGTCAGATCTTGTACTGAGTGCGCTTGCAGGTCCGAATAAGAATGCTCCGGCATACAACAACTATGATATCAACTACCCTGGAGACTCGTACGTTATAACGATTGAAATAATTCCTGACGGGGCGGGGTCCGTTACAGTCTCGGATACCGAAGACAATACAATGATATACGGTGTTCTTACAAAGGACACATACATTCTCGTTCCTGTTGCTGTCGGTTCGGTAACCTTCTCGGCGGATGCCAGGGAAGGTTACGTATTCGTCAACTTTGTGAAGGACAAAACGGATGAAGAGATTACAGACAATCCCGCCGATATTTCCGTAACGGGAAACATGCATGTGACTGCGGTATTCGAAACCGCATCTCCTCCCGGTCCGGGAGATCATACCATAACATCATCCGCCAGAGACGGCGCGTTAATATCCCCGACAGGAAACATATCCGTAAGGGAAGGCGGAGATATGACGTTCGTATTCTCGGCAAGATCAGGATACAGAATATCTGCAGTATATGTTGACGGTTCTCCTATATCAGCGGAGGCCTTAGCCTCCGGCAGGTATACGTTCTATAACGTACAAAGCAACCACACCATCGAAGCAACAGGAACACCTTATTCCGCATCTCCTGAGGGAGGAGATTCCGAATCGAGAGGAGATGGAGACCCCGGATCGGAAGGAGAAGAAGGAAACTCAGAATCCGGAAGAGGAAACTCGGGATGGGCCGTACTTAACCTGGTATTCGCACTGATAGCAATAGCTGCAGGTATTGTTGCCGTAGCTGCCGGAAGGAACCGTTACAAGGAAGAGGAAGGAGAAGACAAAGACAGCCAATCGGAAAAAACAGAAGAAACAGTCAGTACGGTAAGCGATCTTTACAAAGAAGAAGAGGAAAAAGAGGAAGGAGAAGAGGAAAAAGATAACGATAACAAAGAAAGAAAACCCAAGAGATTTATTCCGGAGATTGTATCACTCATACTCGGAATAGTATCCGTTATTGTATTCTTCGTGACAGAGGATATCAGTCTTCCGCCTGTTCTTGCGGATGTCTGGACTGTTCTTATGCTTATACTGATGTTTGCGGCTCTTGTATCATCTTTCCTGAGTTTCAGATCCGAAGAGGAAGAGAACTTAGAAGATTGGAATACAGATTCCGGAAACGGAATCTGAATTCTTTGCGGAATTTCCCTTTCTCGTTTGTCTTATTTCCTTCGGGTGAAAATACGACTTTTTACGCATCTTGACTGTCACAAAGCTCATTCAATCCGAAACCGCAGTTCTTGTTTCGATGATGTTTCTGATACTGAAGGGGGCTTTTACCCCCACCTATCCCTGCCACCGGAAAGACTGCCGCATCTTTCATAATAAGCAAGTCAAATGATTGACGGACACAACTGGGGGCCCATCTATTATCGCAGGTACGCTCAACTATCAGATTTTCCTGAAATCGTAAATCAAATTTCGGGTCACGATTTACAATTTTTCAATCTGTTTGGTTAAATATTATCCTTTTCATATCATATGTATGGACCTGGATACTCTGAGAGGTTTGGTTGATTCCGAGTTGCACGAAGAACTCAACGGTGTACTCGAGATGTGCAATGCACCTTTCGCGGTGAGCAACGGCATTGAACTGGTCAGTGCAGACAGAAAATCTGTGAAAATGAAGAAGACTATCGTTCCCCGTGACCTCAACAGCAACGGTGTCGTTCACGGTGCTACCTCTTTTGGCCTGATTGATCATACATTCGCGGTCCTCAGCAACCTCAAGGCCCCCGCCGTCGGTCTGTCATGCAACATTGTCTATCATCGTCCGTGCACCGGACCACTGATAGAGGCCGAAGCAAAAATCGTTAACGAATCCAGATCGCTGATGACGATCGAAGTTCAGCTTTCATCGAACAGTAAACTTGTCGCTTCTGCGGTATGTGTAGGTTTTAAATCCAAAAAGGAGGAAAAATGAGCCAAAATAGGTGTCCATTCTGCGGAGAACGTATTCAAAGAAACAATCTGACATGTCCGAGATGTTTCAGAGAGATACCCAGGGAACCGCAGGCTGGTTGTTCTCGGATAACCACAGACAATGTACAGAAAAAATACCCCGAGAAGAGTTTAGGTATCGCCTTGTTCCTGGCTGCCGCCCCGGCGTTCGCCGGCATACTCGGATTGGGCATGATATATCTGAATCCGAGGGAACGCAGAGGCTATTGGTTCCTAGCGGCCGGACTGGCACTGTTTTTGCCCATTATTATACTGTTCTTCACGATGCGCGATTCAGGCCTCCTGTCGGCGATGCTGCTGCTCGCGGCGATCGCCGTGATATTATTGTTATATGCCTCTGCGGCTGTAGCCGCCTTCATAGAAACTGTGTTCGGTTCAGTTTTCAAAATACTCAGGTTTTAATATTTGCCGTTTGACCTCATATGGATCATCAATTCGGATGTCATCTGTGCCAGATGCATAGCTCTCCTTCCGTTTCCGATGCATGCCGGGTCATTCCTGGTAAGTCTTCTGTAAGCCTTCCTTATGGTCACAGGCTCATCGGACGGTGATCTGCATTTGAGACTTATCGGCATCTTCGCCGATACGGACGGCATAACCGTTGATCTGAACGTTATATCCCACGGGTCGCACACCATGTACCTCCCGAATTCCTGTCTCCCGTCGAATGCGGCTATGTTTCTGCCTCCGATAATCTTTGACACATCTTCCGCAACCTTCCTCTCCGGGTCTCCGGCGTATATCTCTTCCGGGAACGGTCCGCCCGAAGCCGAAAGATAATCAAGCTTCTTTTTACCCAAGTCCTTCGGATCATAGGATATTACATTGTGGTAAACAGTCCAATATTCTTTGACATCAAGATCTACCCTGCAGATGGCTATGTCTGCAATTTCATCGTACGGGTAGCCGTCAGGACCGGTTGAGAGTGCTTGTATGACGAATATCTCCTCGGACATGATGCATGTTATGATCATGTGATAATTGTACTTTCGCCAAATTCGGAATCCTTTCTCCTAAGTATAAATATTCTGACCGCTTGTTTCGGAGTATGCGCCGTGCGAAGAGCATAGATGAGCTGTATGAAGAGGTTAAAGAATACGACCTTGCCATAACAAACGACGCTGCTTTAGCCACGGCACTCAACGGCAGGATAGATATTCCAAGAATAGGGGGATTCGCATACACCCCGAGACATATAGCGGAGAATGAGGCCATACCGATATTCGGCACCAGTATGCTGGGAGATTTGAAGATAGTATCTGAAATAGCCAACGAAACCGGATACAGTTTCAAACATGTGCACAGTGAACTCGACAATATACGCACTATAAGAAAATACAAGAAAGATGTTCGGAAGTATCTGTACTCGGTTCCGTCAAAAAAGATATGTGATTCATTTCTCGGACTCAGAACAACGGAGAGTCTGATGGACACATACGTGCCGGAGGAGAGGGAGTTTTTCACGGGGAAGAGAGTAGCGGTAATCGGAACAGAGCTTTTTGACGACCTTGATAAACACTTCATCCCAGCAGAACATGATGAAATAGATATGTTCACGGACGATGAGTACAAGGTAGATGTGATATACGAAATAGGTAACGACAGGCAGATGGCCGAAAACGTCACCGACATAATAGATCCCGGGAAAGCAGATGACACCGCAATAGTCCTTGACACAGCCGGCCCTATCGCAGATGCCGTAAGAGCCGCACTGTACCGCAGGAAGATACCTTTCAGGAACACAATGTCTGTGAGAGACCTGTCTCAGGTGAGAGATTATCTGCAGTTCCTTTCGATGTCTCTGTCGTATGATACGCTGAGAGTCAGGCACGTCAGGGAACTGTTCTCCGGTTACGGAGGATATTTCGACAAACACGATGACAAGTATTTCCTGCATAGAATCGAAGACCGTTTCAGCCCCCGCACCGGAGAGCTTGCAGATGTCATGAAAAATGTAAGAGACAGAACATTCCAGGAAATATGCGATGTGGCTGTAAGGAAAGTGCACCGCCCGCAAATCAAGATACTCCTTGAAGATATGAAGCTGAAAGATACAAAAGTCACATCCAGGCTCGTAAACGAGCTGAACTATGCCGTGAATAACATAGACGATCTCCGTCATAACGAAGAAATACCTGATAATGAAAAGAGGGGCGTGCTTTTGGCGGACTGCCTGAAATCGGTATACGTGGATCGTCCGTTTGTCATATATCTGGGCCTCGGACCTGAGTGGTCCAAAACCGTGACGGGAAAGGAATACATAGACAGGGAGACCGAAGCCGAGACAGACTTGTGCAGATTTTCGGTCCTTCTGCAACAGGGTGTCTCGAGACTGTACGCTGTGAATTCAATGAAAGAGGGAAAGGAGTCACACCCCTGCCGGATATTCGAACAAATGAGGAGAGACCGCCGCACCTCCGCGGATGAACCGATCTCCGGATTCAAAGACATCTCCGGAACCGTAATCAAAGGACAATGGTCATCCCCTCGGAAAATCAATGCTGTGACGAGAGGAGAGGACAGGCCGGACTCCGCTGACAAAACAGATTGGAAATTTTCCAAATCCGCATACAACAACTACTTCGCGTGCCCCCGCGCCTATATGTACGGAAAGATCATCTCGGTGCCGGATTCGGAACAGACAATATTCGGCAGCATCATACACGAATTCGCAGAGTTTTGTGTATGTTATCCAGAACTTGTCAGGGGCAGACTTGAACAATACACCGAAATAATACGGGACAGATATTCAGGACTGTCAAGCCGGGAGATGAAAGATATCGATGGGAGCAGAATCAGGATCTGCATGGCCAATATCATCCGGTTCATCGATTCGCTTGACATAGGGAACGCCCCGCTGGATCGGGATTACTCAAAAAGAGAGTATAAGAACATGTTCATGGACATGCACGATTGCACCATGTACAGCAGCATAACCGAGACAAGATTCACATCGCGCGCACACCCTTTGTCCGGCAACTTTGACCTCATTGCCGACGGAAGAATAGTCGACTACAAAACGGGGAGACCGGATCCTCCCAAAAATATCAAGGAACATATGGAAACGGCACGCAGGCAGAATTTTTTTGAATTTCAGCCCCTGATCTACCTGTCTTTGCTTAGAGACAACTCTCTTCCCCCGTATAGATTCAGTCTTGTTTATGTCGCCGATAATGATGTGCGTTCGGTCACGGACAGCGGATTCAGCATACAGGATAACATCCGCGACGTGATACTGACTGAAGAAAATCTGGAAGAGTTTGCATCCCGTCCGGATTCCCCGGTCAGAGACCTGTTCGGAAAATCATACGATATGATAACGGAGCAGTGGGGGCTTTTCGTCGGTAAGGCCTTCGAGGCCGGAACCGACGACTGTCTGTCCTGGAGGAAAAATTCCGAACTGATAGCTTCGGTTATCCGCGCACTCGGAATCAGAGACGACAGAAAAAATTTCGATTCTGTTTCCAAAGCACTGGGAAAGCTGTCGGATGCCATATCTTCGGGTATGTTCATCGACGGCACGAAGGTGATCGTTCCATGCAACACGCTGGAAAAGTTTCTTTCAAATGTGGACAGAGATCACAAACTTGCCTCCGAGCAGATGTATTCGGAGTTTCCGGCGGCCCCTAAAGGGGACTGCGGTATGTGCGCTTTCTTCAAGGCCTGCACGAGGAACCCGGCAGATATCGAAGAGGATGAAGAGAATGAGTGAACTTAATGAGTCCCAGAGGGCAATTGCCGAGGAACTGGAGGGAATGATAATCGTGGATGCGGGACCCGGCACCGGAAAGACCCATACAATTGTGGACAGATTTCTGAATATCCTCATGAAAGAAGACGTAGATGTCAGAGACGTGCTTCTTCTTACTTTCACAAAGAATGCGGCAGGCGAGATGGAAGAACGCATAAGGAACAGAACGGCAAACACCGGCTTGGCAGCATCATCCGAGTTCGTACGCGCATCTACTTTCGATTCATTCTGTTACTCTGTCGTCATGGAATCCCCGGGCACGGTGAGCAGGTTCTTCAGAATGGATGAAGTGCTCACAAGAGGAGCTTCCCTCATCGAGAACGAGACTCTGAACAGAGAGTATTTCTCTGATTATTTCGACCGCTTTATGGCAAGACACCCGGACGAATACGGATCGCATGGAATAATCGCGTCGCAGAACGTATTCGAGCTGTACGGAATCATAAACAAATTGATGTCAAGATGCATTGTACCGCTGAAGAACGGCTGGTTCGGCGATGATGACGGAAAGATCCTTAAGGGACAGCCTGAGAAAATCAGAGACGCCCTCTCGGTGCTGAACCTCGAGGCCAGCGCAAGGGGAAACTGTAAACTGTCACATTTCCTGTGTGACAGGTTCTCCGATGATCAAACCTTCGAATCGCTCGGTGTCTCTCCCCTCGAACCGCTGTCCGACGAGATAATCGAGAAGGCTTCGTTTGATGATAGGTCCGGCCTTTTGGCACTCATACATGACATCTATTACGAGTATGTGAGGAACTGCATAAACGATGACAGGCTGACATACGGCCTTGTGTCATCCTTCGCATTCATCATCCTGTACGGTGACAGAAGGACCAGAGAGAGAATGTCTGTGAAGTACCTGATGATTGATGAATTCCAAGATACGAACGAGAACCAGCTCATGATCGCCCTCATGCTGCTCAGAGAGCCGAACCTCTGCGCCGTGGGCGATTGGAAACAGGGCATTTACGGTTTCAGACATGTATCGATAGATAACATCATCCATTTTGAAAATCGCGTAAAATCGCTCAGAAAGGTACTGAACGATGATACTGTAAGAGTGCCGTTTTCGATTCCGGAAGTCAGAAGACTGTCCCTTGATATAAACTACCGCAGTTCTCAGACGATTATCGATGCCGCGTACGAGAGCCTTTACGTCAAAGCGACCGAGAAAGAGAGTGTGGATAAGAAATATCTTGATGAAAATATAACCAAGATAACCGCTGGAAGAGAAGACATCCTTAGTAATACTCATGTCGAGTTCATATCTGCGCCGTCGCGGGATGAAGAGGTCACAGAGGTAATAAGGACTATAGCAGGATATGCAGGCGGAAAGTTTGTTATACACGGCGAAGACGGCCCGAGATGCCCGCATTTCGGAGACATCGCCGTACTGTGCAGAAATTCCAAACTCTGCCGTACGATAACTGAAGCGGCTGCGTCGTCCGGAATACCTGCATTCCTTCAGGGGGACATTGAAGTGATGAGCACAAGGGAAGGAAAACTTGCCCTTGCATGGCTCAAGTACATCAACAACAGGAATGACGACTGGGGGATCGGTCCTATCATGGCCGATGCCGGTTATTCTCTGAATGACATCATAAGAATGAGATCCGATCCCCCCGTGGCATTCTCCGAAACAAGAAGGTCGCTCATAAAGAAGAAAAGGCGCATAACAGACCTTCTTTCCTCTATATTCGCATTCTATGACTTGAACAATGATACAACTCAGACGATAATTTCTGTAATATCGTCATCACACAGGAACTCCCTGCTGACGATATCTGATGTTATAGGCATGATAGAAAGAGATATCGAAGACCACACGGCGTATCCTGTAGACGTAATGCTTGACCGCAGGGCCGTCACGATACAGACAATGCACAAATCCAAAGGGCTGGAGTATCCGATAGTGATAATAGCGGGAATGGATCAGGGAGTCATGCCGAGTACGCAGGGCGATAAATCGGTATACTCCTTCGGCGACCTTACAGGAATAAGATGCAGGCAGGATGTCTCCATGTTCGGCGGAGATTATTCGAAGATAACACGGTCGTGGAAAACCGCTCTCGCCGAGTACACTGTGGCAAAGGACTACAGCGAGGAAAGAAGACTTATGTTCGTCGCGCTGTCCAGAGCAAAACAGTACGCGTCCGTGATATCCGGCCCCAGACCCTCCTCATTTTTCAAAGGTCTTTCGGCAGGAAGGAAAAGAGCATGCGGCAAAGGCATAATAGATCCGCTGAACATGCGTGAAGAGACAGAAATTATCTCCGTGCCGGCTATAGGGGAATTTAAACCAAGGAGGATCAACCTCGGAGTACATGACATAATGCGTTCGGTTGGTTCATTCCGCCCGGATGCGGAAACCGACGAACTCTCCGGAAAAGGAAAAGAATACGGTACGGAAATACATGAACTGGCGCACGCGATAGCAGTAGGACATGCTGTAGATGACGGGAGACCGGAGGTTTCTGTTATACGGGATATCATATCCGCAGCATCCGATGCGGATATTATCCTTACCGAGACAGAATGTTCGCTGCCTTTCAACGATCTTGATGTCACGCTCAAAGGGATAATCGATCTGCTTGTGATCAGGCCCGGCATCATAGAGATACATGATTACAAAACAGATGTCAACACCTCATACGAGAGCGAATACCGCGTGCAGCTTAGTGTGTATGCACATGCCGCATCCGAATACTATCGCAGACCGGCGAAATGCATAATCGATTATGTATCCCTGAACAGGGCCGTTGAATTCGAACCGCTTCCCAAAGAGACGATTGCCGAAAGAATCAGGGAATGTCGCGTTTAACTGTTCTTCGGCAGAATCCGCCGGAGGTGCGATGGCATCCCATCCCGTACGTCAGTGCGGAAATTAACATGTCAAATTCAGGTTTCGAGACAGGGATCGGCGGCCGGGATCATGCTGAACGCGAACAGGATTCTTCCAATTGAACTGTTCAAAGTATAACTGATTTATAATAATACATGCTGTTAGTCTGCATGGACCTCACGGGACTCAGTGACAAAGAAGTGAAAGACCGGACCTCCGACGGCAGGGTCAATCATTTCGAGTCTCCTGTCAGCAGAAGTTATCTGGATATAATCATAAAAAACGTTTGCACCACCTTCAACCTCATATTATTTGTTCTGGGGATCGTTCTCCTTTATTTCAAGGAGCCGATAAGTGCTCTCTCGGCAACAGGTGTGATTGCACTCAACATACTGATATCTACGATACAGGAGATCAGAGCAAAAAGAAGATTGGATAAGATCGCATTGTTGCTCAGACCCACTGTTCAGGCAATGAGAGACGGCCGGGAGATGCAGATTGATCCCTCCGGCATAGTGATGGATGATATCATCCGTCTCAGACCCGGTGACCAGGCCCAGGTTGACGGAGAACTGGTCTCCGCCAGTTCTCTGGAGATGGATGAGTCGCTTCTAACGGGGGAGTCAAGCACCAGGAGAAGACATGCGGGCGATATCGTCTATTCGGGTGCTTTCTGTGTCACCGGCGACGGTTACTACAGAGTGACCGCTCTGGGAGAGAATACTTTCGCGTCGCAGATGCTCTCAAGTGCCAAGAAATATAAACGCAAGAGCACTCCTCTGCAGAGGGAGACCTCAACCGTAACCAAAATGCTGACGGTGATAGCTTTCATTTTCCTGCTGATACTTGCGATAACCAATACACTGGGAGGCGGCGGTGCCAAACTTTTTGCGATAAAATCCGTGTTGGTTCTGGACATTGTGCCCGTAGCCTTGTTTCTTCTGATCACAATAACATACATGATAGCAGCCGTGCGCATGGCAAACGGCGGCGTGCTGCTCCTGAATTCGAATTCTGTGGAATCTATGAGCCACGTAGATGTTGTCTGCATGGATAAGACCGGCACGATAACAACTAACAATCTCGTATACGACGGAATTGATACGTTTGTCGGGAACGAAGAAGCAATAGAGTTAATAAAACTGTTCGTCTCGTCTACAGGGAGCGCGAACCGCACCGTCAAAGCTTTGGAAAACGAGTTCGGAAATGAAAAGTGCGACCTTATAGAAGAGATCCAGTTCTCATCGGACAGGAAATACAGTGCCGTGAGAGTCGTTTTCAGCGGTTCCCCTCGGACAATATTCATGGGTGCATGGCCCTCGCTCAGAGACCACATTAAGTGCGGGGATATCTCGGATAAGATATCGGATCTATCGAAGAAAGGTCTCAGAACCGTAGTTCTCTGCAAAGGCCCCGACTGTCCTCTGTATATGCACGACGAACCCGTCATACCCGACCTTGAACTGATCGCCATCATTTCCATAAGAGATGAAATCAGACCCGACTGCAGAGCGATCATATGCGAATTCCAGAACAGCGGAATTGACATCAAAGTCATATCCGGCGATGACCCCGAAACGGTTGATGCCCTTTTCAATTTAGCGAAGATATCCGACAAACGGAAGATTATATCCGGTGAGGGATTGGCGGCACTTTCCGGGGAAGAATTCGACAGTACCGTCCTGGAGACCAATATTTTCGGCAGAATGAAACCGGAACAGAAAGAAATGGTTGTGGAATCGCTTAAGAAGAACGGAAAATACGTCGCTATGGTTGGGGACGGAGTCAACGATGTAAGATCAATAAAAGCCGCCAATGTCGGTGTGGCACTCCAAAGCGGAAGCGGTGCCGCCAGAGGCGTTGCCGACATGGTGCTCGTCAACGACCGATTCTCGGCACTTCCGAAAGCGATATCCGAGGGGAAAAAAACAGTCACAGGAATGAGAGACATTCTGCGTCTTTACCTCACAAGGAATTTCGTGCTTGCTGTGCTTGCGGGAGTGTTGCTTCTTGCGCTCGGAAGACTGCCGATGCTTCCCGTACATAACACATTCTATGCGCTTGCATCGGTATCAGTTGCCGCATTCCTCATGGCATTGTGGGCCAAACCGTCAAACAACAACGCGCTTATACTGCCGGGAGTGCTCAGATTCTCGATTCCCATGGCCATGATGATAGCCGCATCTGGATTGGCGGTATACGTACTGTTCCTGCACGGCACAGGCAGCGGATTGTTCGATCTCGGAGAAGATTTCTACCGCACTTTGTATGAGGGGCACAGCGGCATTCCGATGTGGAGCGACTGGGCGGGATTCATGCAGCACATGTCCTTCGGGAACGAGAGTTTCGAGGACATCACCGCAAGAAATGCTTTGCTTGTGTTCCTAGTGCTTTCAGGCATATCTCAGCTGTTCTTCATATATCCTCTGTCCAAACGTTACTCTGTCAACGGGGAGGTGTCCCGAGATCTTAAACCTACCATGCTTGCTCTGCTTCTTTTCGGTCTGACAGCACTTGTCTATAACGTACCCGGAATCGCTCTGGGGATCGCTTCACTGGCAATATTCCCCCCGGAATACTACGCACTCATCATAGGTTTGGTCGTTGTCTGGTTTTTACTTACGGTGCTCTTTCTCAAGAGCAAATTCATGCGAAAGATATCATATGCTACGGAATCGGCGTACAGAAAGTCGCTTGAGACGGAGATGAAAAAGGAAGAATGATCAGGGATAATATTTTCCGCATCTATACATTTCAATCATGACATACGATGCCATCCGCGCGTCGGACAGAGCACGGTGGTCCTGTCTGTCTCCGATGCCGGCCGGATCATTGCCGAGTATGGTTCGGTATGCATGATCCAGCTTCGGGAATCTGTAATCTCTTCCGTAATATTGGCTTGGGAGTTTGCACACATCGGAGGCTGCCTTCATTATGTCCGTACACACATAGAAAACACCTCTCATACACCATGGCTCTCTGTAGAGAAACTTATCCATGTCAAACGCTGTGTTGTATGATGTTACGGTCTTTCCACCGAGAAGTTTTGCGATATTACTCCTGACCTCCGCGAAAGGCGGGGCTGCCGCCACCATGTCTGTAGTGAGGTCAGTGTTCTCGAATATCCACGCATTCTTCATTCGGCCATCCCACTCGGCAATATTATAACCAACGACGGATGAATACACATCTCTGACATTGCCCTTTTTCAGATCTGCCAGACAAATACCTATGTCCACCACCAAATCCTGAGGGCCTCCGTCAAGTCCGGTCGTCTCCGTATCCAGAACGTATATTTCACTTGGGGTCTCGAAGAAATCTTCAATTTTCATGTGATCCGCTCCGATTTTCAACGATGGAATCTATGTTCCTCCTTGCACAAACGATCGCAGCAAGCAGAACGGCCGCCAGCACGACGGACATCGCTGTCACGACCGTTGTACTGTCAAGCAGTTCCGCAGTATCTTTCCGAGGTGAATCCGTTCCCTCTTCTTCGGAATTCTGCGGTTCCAGTTCCACAAGATCGCTGAAACTCATCTCGATATCGGAAACAATGTTCCTGAAAACATGAGTAACTGTATTGCCGTCGGCGACGGATGTGTGATCCGGATGAACCGATGAAGTCATGTCAACATTTCCGTCAGAATCGCGTTCATAGAACATTATTCCGCTTTTTGCCATGTCATACCGCTGGGATGAAACAACCACTGTCAATTCACCCCCTTTACCGATCTCTATTCCGTCCGGAAAATCGACATTTATGTTCTGATCTTCCCTGTAGTAGATCTTTACAGTCTCCGATGCTGCATCTGCGGACGGAGACAATACGGGAAGAGCAAACAGCGCGACCGCAGACGCTATCGCCAATACGGCCATCGTCTTGCCGAGTACTTCCATGGGCACGCTGATAACTTTTTTCTATAAATAAGGAACCAATCGTCATAAAGTCAAAATAAGGGTACATTCTCACAGTGTCATGGGCGCAAAAGTAATAATCAACAATACAGAACACGATGTCGCACCGGGAATGACCGCAGGCGAGGCCGTACTCTCGCTCGGCATGATGCCGAACGTATTTATATTCACAGTCGAAGGAAGGCCCGTTCCTATGGATGCGCCGATCGCTGACGGCACCCTGATTAAAGCAATAAAGGTGGCCTCAGGAGGATAAGATTTCATCAATGATTTCAATACCAAAACCGACTCTTTCAGCAGTTTCCATAAGTGAATCCAGGTTATTGAGGAAAGCATCAGCCGGAGTCGGACCCTCCAGCCTGCCGCCTGTATCCGACATAGTATCCTCTTCCGGGAATTTCAGTTCCATGTAAGGTACGGTGCCGATGAATTTCATACCGGTCAGCTCGGTTATCTTGTCTGTGGCTCCGGCCAATATTGACGGATCTCCTCTGAACCTGTTTATGATAAAGCCTTTCAGCAGCGGGCGTACATCCTCCGGCATGAGCAGCCATGTTCCGTAAAGTGCAGCAAATGCTCCTCCCCTCTCTATGTCGCCGACGAGAATCGCCGGTACTTTGCGTTCCCTCATCAAACCTATGTTCGCAATATCTCTGTCCATGAGATTCAATTCTGCGGGAGATCCGGAACCTTCGCATATTACAGCCTCATACTCCTCCGACAGTCTGTCGAATGCTGTATATGCCTCTTTCATCATCACAGAGATGTCTGTGTGTGTACACCCCCCGATGCTGTCTCTTGCTTCCCCGTTTACTATAATCTGCATCACACCGTTTCCCGACGGCTTGAGCAGTATCGGGTTCATGTCACCCGAAGGTTCCGTACCGGATGCCAGAGCCTGGAATGCCTGCCCCATCCCAATCTCGTGCCCGTCTTTGGTAACAAACGAATTAAGAGAAAGATTTGAGGCTTTGAAAGGCGCGGTCCTGATGCCTTTTCTGCTGATGTATCTGCAATACAATGCTGTGATCGTTGTCTTACCCGCTCCGGAAGAGGTCCCTAAAAATATTATCTTCAAGGCTCTCCCTCCAATATTTTCATCAGTCTTTCCGTATCCATGTTTTCCTCGAATGCGGATGACAGTTTTCTGATGTTCTCTTCGATAAGATCGTCATAATCTATAGGTTCGGATGCCGAAAGTACTGCCTTTCCTCCTCTGACATAAGATAAAAAGAATCTTCTGAAAGCCGGTTTTTCGAGGATTCCGTGCAGATACGTTCCGAAAAGCATTTCTTTTTCCCTGAACGAGCCTTCTTTTTCATCCCCTGATATACCTTTGATGCAAAAGAGCGGTTCCTCGTTCACCTCGCTGGTTCCCATATGTATTTCGTAACCGGTGACGGGTTCTCCCGTTCGCAGCAGCATCCCTTCAGCCTGGATCACTTTTTTCCTGTACTCATCCCACCTCGTGATGTTGTCGAACAGTCCGAGTCCCTCGAACGAGCCAGAAACGGAACCCTCAATACCATTCGGGTCCTCCAGCACACGGCTCATCATTTGATACCCCCCGCATATGCCCAATATCGGTATCTTTCCCTTTTTGCCAGCTACAGCCTTATCCAGCCCTTTCTCTTTCATCCATATAAGATCATCTGTGGTGTTCTTGGTCCCAGGAATTATTATCGCACCCGAACCTTCCAGTTCCTCCGGTTCCGTGACGAATCTGATTGCCGTGTCTTCCATATACAGTGGATCAAGATCGGTGAAGTTGGCTATTCTCGGAAGTTTTATCACTGATACCACCATGCTTCCGTTCCCTCTGCTTTTCATCCCCCTCATTGCCTCGGAATCCTCCATCGGGAGTTCCACATTTATGTGTGGTATCAGTCCCATCACCGGTATCCTGAGGATCTTTTCGAGTTCCTTTGCGCCAGGAGATATTTTCGAAATATCTCCTCGGATATTGTTCAGGATTACACCCTTTATTCGTCCTCTGTCCTCCTCGGGCATCAGTCTGACAGTGCCCACCGCATATGCGAACGCCCCTCCCCATTCGACATTCACCACCAAAATACACGGTGCATCGGCGATCTTTGCCGCACCGATATTGGCGATGTCCCGGTCGTATATGTTAATCTCGGCGGGGGAACCCGCTCCCTCCATCACAATAAAATCGTAACGGTTTTTCAGAAAATCTATGTTCTTCCGCACTGTCTCGATTCCCGGTCCGGGAACGAATTTTCCGTAGTAGTCCTCCACGTTGAAGTCGCCGTATGACTCCCCTTCAACCATCACCTGAGAGATTGTATCCCCTTTCGGCTTCAAAAGGATCGGATTCATATGCTGATCCGGGTTCTTGAGTCCGGCCGCCTTGCTCTGTATGGTTTGTATCATAGCAATCTCATGACCCATTCTGGTGACTTTGGAATTGAGACTCATATTTTGGGATTTGAACGGGGCCACCAAGTAACCTCTGTTATGCAGGATACGGCATATTGCGGCGACCGTTATCGATTTGCCTGCGTCAGATGTCGCTCCTAGGACCATGATCGCACGGCCTCTCCTGAAGAATTTTTTCTTTGCGGCCCCGAACACAGACCCGATCCGGGGGTCTTTAGGGTCGATTATTCCCAGTCTTCCGAATTCGGACATGACGAACTTCCCGACCTCCGGCCTGTGTATGAAAAGACAGAAGGTGCACTCCCATATGTCCGCGCCTCTCCTGGATATTATGTTCCGCCCGAAATTCTCGTCGCAGCACGGATAGAAGGGACAGAAGCAGAATGTACAATCCTGGCCCCCGAAGTGGCAGGGGTGGTATGGACAGTTCGTGTCAGAACCTATCCATCCTCTCTCTATCTCTTCTTTCACCTTCTTGGTTATATTATCCATGTTATTCTGCGACGCACATAATGATGTTCGGATAAGAACTTTACATTCCATGTTCTGCGGATGGTGTTCCGCAGAGGTGCATGGATGGATCGTCCGCGAAGCCGGACAGATGTTTCGGATTGATTCATATCCGCAAATATTTGATTTGAATTTATGGCAATCTCATTTGCCTCACATTTCCAGGCTCAAAAATGTATAATTCACGCAAGTTTACCATCAAATAATACTCATAAATTTTCCCCCTTCGGTTTTGACAAAACCTCTGAAACAGAAGTCAGCATCTGCCCCGGAGTTCATCCGGGGCTTATTGTTTGTATCTCAGCATTGCAGCCATTCCGCCCAGTGCTGAAAGTGCCTTTCCAGAGTCATGCTGTCCGGATACGATAAGAACTTTGCCCTGCTGAGATTCCACCGTCCGTATGAGGCTGTCCAGGTCTTGTTCTCTCAGTTTCAGATCTGTTATGAGCAACGTCTCTATCGCCCCGGAATCTGCTGCGCAGGCGATCTCCTTCGTTCCATATGCGGCCAAACCGTCCTTTCCTATCTCGGACATCAGATTTTCGACTGCTTCCATCTCCGCTCCTACGGAAGACTCTCTCAAAATATCCGCGCCCATTCCTGATTTTATAAGTTCGTTGACACCTGCCATTCCCGACTGGCCGGTATGGTGTACGTGCAGCCCCTTGTATCCTTTGCTCTTGAGGCTGTCGGCAAGCGACTCTTTCTCAAAACCGGGACCCAGCAGCACGATCGGCATGTTCTCGGAAACGAGAGATTCGATCTTCGAAATTATTTCTCCATGGTATCCGTCTTCTTTGGATTTTTCGCTGTACTGCTTCCCGGACCTCATGGATCTGATATTCGCGATCTCTTTCAGTCCGAACTGTCTGAGTACCGCTACCGTTGCATCATCCTGATCAAGCGAGACAAAAAGTATCTTTGGTTTTCTGGAATCCTTCACGGCCCTGTCCAGTCTGTCAAGCTGCGATATTTTCCATTTTGATTTGGCGATCAGCGGATGATCTCCTATTTCGAACGTCAGTGTATGATGCTGCCCTATATCCTGGGGGCCGGTTTCGATGGTTCCCAGAACTCTGAGTCTCACATCGTCTTCCGAGAATTCTATTTTTTCTACTCTTACGCCGAGAGTCATTCTTTTCTTCTCGGATCTTTCCGCTCTGAGTTTATCGGCAGACTTCTCTTCCCTTCTTGTCGTAGATGCCGTGACGATGTCTCCGACCTCAAGTACATTATACAGGTGCCAGATATCCTCGTCGGTCTCCAGCATAACCTTTACATTCCCGCTGCCTATATCCTTCTCGAGAATCCGCATGGAACCCCCGAAGAACTATAGGCTTATCCGTATTTCGTTCAATGAACAGTAGTTTGTCTGGTATCGGACAATAGGCGATTCCGGGTGTCAGTGCCGTCCCCAAGTTATTAAATACAGTCTTTAACTCTGATCGATTCTCAATGGCGGAAAGTTACTTGGTCCTTGAGGACGGAAGTGTGTTCGAAGGAGAACCCTTCGGATACAGGACATCTGCGGTCGGAGAAGTTGTTTTCTCCACTGGAATGTCCGGTTACCAGGAAAGTCTCACGGATCCGTCGTTCAGGGGTCAGATACTTGTCACGACCTATCCTCTGATAGGCAATTACGGGATAAACGACAGCTTTTGCCAGTCTGGGCATATTCATGCCAGGGGACTGGCGGTCCGCGAGTACTGCAAAGAACCGTCGCCCATGTACGGAGGACGCACTCTGGATGATTTTCTCAGATGCAACAAGGTTCCGGGGATATCAGGAATAGATACAAGGGACCTCGTCATAAAAATAAGGACCATGGGGACTCTGAAAGGAGCCATAACTGAAGACAAAGACAGAATAGATAGTCTGGTGAAAGAACTGAAACGCATGCCGGCACCGTCTGAGAGCAATCTTGTGGCCGAGGTTACGTGCGACCGCATACAGGAATACGATTTTGGGAAGGACACGCGCGTGGGGCTGCTGGACTGCGGAGGGAAGAGCGGGATATTGAGGGATCTGTCCCAAAGATTCAATGTCACCGTATTCCCGTATGACACCCCGGCGGATGTCATAACCGAGAGCAAAATCAGAGGCGTACTTATTTCAAACGGACCCGGAGACCCATCCCATCCGGCGATACTGAAGACCGCAGCAAAGACAGCCGCAGACCTCTCGTCCCGTGTGCCCCTCTTCGGCATCTGTTTCGGAAGTCAGATTGTCGGGATCGCCATGGGCGGAAAAACATACAAACTGAAATTCGGCCACCGCGGGACAAATCAGCCTGTGAAGTATGACGGAAAAGTATACATAACGTCGCAAAACCACGGATTCGCCGTTGACGGGGACAGTTTAGACGGAAATGATCTGATTGTGGATCAGACAAACGTTAACGACGGCACGGTGGAGGGACTCAGACACAAGAACCTTCCGATATTCACGTCGCAGTATCATCCGGAGGCATCGCCCGGTCCGACGGACACCTCCTTCCTCTTCGACAGATTCGCAAAGGTCGTTAAGGAGGGACACTTGTGAAAAAGAATTACAAGAAACTCATGATAATCGGTTCCGGCCCCATAATAATCGGCCAGGCGGCCGAGTTCGATTTCTCGGGAACACAGGCTTGCCGTTCGCTGAAAGAAGAAGGATATTCAACCGTGCTCGTGAACTCCAATCCTGCAACGATCCAGACCGACCTTGAAACGGCGGACCGCGTCTACATAGAACCGCTTCAGGCATCGGCTGTCGCAAAGATAATCGAGAAGGAGGGAGTCGACGGAGTACTTTCGGGAATGGGCGGGCAGACCGCCCTGAATATATGTTCAGAACTGGCGGACAGCGGAGAATTAAAGAGGCTCGGAGTGTCGCTCATAGGAACACAGCCGGAGGCGATCGCAATGTCCGAGGACCGCGAACTTTTCAAAGAGACCATGAAGAGAATAGGCGAGCCGGTTCCCCTCAGCAGAAGCGTGACATCAGTACGGGAAGCGGTCGAAGCCGTCAAAGAAATAGGTAAATATCCTGTTCTTGTGAGGCCGGCATACACTCTGGGTGGGACAGGCGGAGGGATCGCCCACAGCGAACAGGAGCTTGCAGAGATATGCGCCAGAGGTCTTGCGTATTCGCGTATACATCAGGTACTCATTGAAGAAAGCGTACTCGGATGGAAAGAGTATGAATACGAGGTTATGAGAGACTCCAAGGATAACTGCATCATAATATGCAGCATGGAAAACTTGGATGCGATGGGCATACACACCGGAGAAAGCATTGTGTGCGCCCCGTGTCTGACGCTGTCCGATAAAGACCACCAGAGACTGAGGACTGCCTCGCTGAAAGTAATAAAGGCACTGAACATAGAGGGAGGATGCAACGTGCAGTTCGCTTTCAATCCGGAGAACGGGGATTACAGACTGATCGAAGTGAATCCTCGTGTATCCAGATCATCCGCTCTCGCATCGAAAGCGACCGGATATCCCATAGCACGCGTGGCTGCGAAGGTTGCCGTAGGATACACGCTCGACGAGATACCGAATGAGATAACCGGCACGACATGTGCCGCATTCGAGCCGGCAATAGACTACGTTGTGGTGAAGATCCCCCGCTGGCCGTTCGACAAGTTCCGTACAGTCGACAGACACCTCGGTACGCAGATGAAAAGCACGGGGGAGATAATGGCTATCGGCCGCACATTTGAAGAGGCTCTTCTGAAAGGATTAAGGTCTCTTGAGATAGGCGCAAAAGGTCTCGACAGTATCCATATGACGGATGCGGAGATAACCGAAGAACTCACTGATGCCACCGACAGACGCATATTCGCTATCGGAGAAGCACTCAGAAGAGACTGGAAACCGGAGAGGATCGCAGATCTCACGAAGTGGGATGTCTTCTTTGTCAACAAGCTCAGAAACATCGTCGGGATGGAAAAGAAAATAAAGGAAGGTCCGCTGACGGCAGATCTCCTGAAAAATGCAAAATACCTGGGATTCTCGGACGAGAAGATAGCGGAAATAACATGCAGATCCGAATCGGACATAAGGAAAAGCAGGCTGTCCATGGGGATCGTGCCCGTATACAAGATGGTAGATACATGTGCGGCGGAATTCGATGCAGAGACTCCGTACTTTTATTCCTCCTACGGAAGGTCAAGCGAGGTCAAGAAAGATCACGGCAAAAAGAAGGTGCTCATCATCGGAGGAGGGCCGATAAGGATCGGACAGGGGATAGAATTCGATTACTGCTGCGTACACGGAGTCATGGCTCTTCAGGAAGAGGGGGTGAGTGCGGTGATAATCAACAACAATCCGGAGACTGTCTCCACAGACTATGATATCTCCGATCGCCTTTATTTTGATCCGATAACTCCGGAGGATGTGCTGAATGTAATCGAGGCCGAGGATATAGACGGGGTGATTGTTCAATACGGTGGACAGACCGGTGTCAACCTTGCACTGGATCTCGAGAAGGCACTGGCCGGGAAGAAAACTGCAGTGCTCGGCACCAGTCCAGATAAAATGGATGTTGCCGAGGATCGGAGAAGATTTTCTAAACTCATGGACGATCTCGGGATAAGACAGCCAAAGTCTGGTACCGGTTATTCTTTCGAAGAAGTAAAAGATATCGCGGAATCAATCGGCTACCCGGTGCTGGTGAGACCGTCGTACGTCCTCGGCGGAAGGGCTATGGAAATAGTATACTCCACAGAAGAACTCAAAACATATGTCGAGACTGCGGTGAAGGTGTCCAGAAATCACCCGATATTGGTGGACAAGTATCTGACAGAGGCTATAGAGATTGATGTTGATGCTGTTTCTGACGGGAAAGATGTCTATATCGGCGGAATAATGGAACATATCGAATATGCCGGCTGTCATTCGGGGGATGCGACGATGGTTCTGCCGCCTTTCACGCTTTCCAAAGATATAATCGACGGCGTAGTCAGAACATCCGAAAAGGTAGCCTTGGCACTGGAAATCAAAGGGCTTCTGAATATACAGCTTGCGGTAAAAGATAATGAAATCTACATGATCGAAGCCAACCCGAGAGCATCGCGTACGGTACCTTTCATTTCAAAGGCCACGGGCATACCTCTTGCAAAAATAAGCACAAAGATAATGCTCGGGAAGACCCTGAACGATTTCGGACTGTCCGGATACAGGGCCATCGATCACTATGCAGTGAAGGCTTCTGTGTTTCCATTCCTCAAACTGCCGGGAGTGGATTCCATACTGACCCCTGAGATGAAGAGTACTGGAGAGGTCATGGGGATCGATAAAGACTTCGATGTCGCATGCTACAAAGCACTGACTGCGGCAGGCAACAGACTGCCGGCAGAAGGCGGAGTCTACATAACAGTCAATAATTCCGATAAAGAAAGAGTTCTGCCGGTCGCCAAGGAGCTTGCGGAGATGGGATTCCGCATATATGCCACGAAGGGCACGTCCACATACCTAAGAGAAAACGGCGTGGAAACCACGACCGTATTCAAAATAGACGACAATATGAAACCCAACGCCATCGGTCTGATGAGAGAGGGCAGAATAAATCTGATAATAAACACTCCGTCGCAGAAGTCGGGAGCCGTGAGAGACGGACATAAAATGAGACGGCTGGCGGTGGAACTCGAGATACCATTCCTCACCACGGTTCAGGGTGCGGATGCGGCAGTGGGGGCGATGAGGGTGGCAAGAGATCAGAGCTTCTCGGTAATGTCCATGAATGAGTTCCGCATGCTCTGATGCTCATTTCTTTTTGCTGTTTCTCGTTCTGAGTGCAACAAGGAATATTACGAGTACCGCTGCCAATACAGCCAATATAATCAGAAGTATAGGCGTTATATCCCCTTCCTGCACCGGATAGTTGTTAGATGTTGTGAATATTGTATCTCCGGTGACAGTGAACGATGTTCCTGCTTTGTATGGCATGCCGTCCATCTTGACTGTCGGAAGCTCGGTGTTTCCCTGTGCCAATCTTATGTTTATGGTCATGGATGCACCATATACGCCGACTTCTTCCCCGGAACTCCCTTTGTCAATACCGTTCACAACCCATTTTATGTTGGGGTCTTCTGCGAGAACTATCTTATATTCCCGTTTGGCCACTTCCCCCTCTGCTGTACGGATGCTTCCGATCTGCGCGGAGGTGTCGGAGAGTATCAAATTATCATTTGAATCCTTCCAGTTGGAGAGAACAAAGTCTCTGAGGCCAGATGTCAGGGGGAGCACAATAGCCCTCTTTCCCGTATTGTCTTTGTATTCGGTGGCATAGACCTTGCCCTGTATGATGAACTGCGTGCTCACCGCAGGATACCTTATGCTGCCGGTGCTGAATGACGAATCTCCGTATGCCAGAACGTACGCGGAATCGGCGAGGACAATCTTCCCGTTTACAGAAGCAGTGTTTTTCATGTCGGTCGTGAGTGCGGGGGCACTCCCGACGGTCAATACATTGGCAACTCTGAAGGAACTGCCGTCGGATATCCTAAGAGTTCCGGTCACGGTTGCCATCCTGACTTCGACGGATGAGTTAAGAGTACCTTGCCCCAACGCCATTGTTCCTTCCACTATCAGTTCACCGTTGGCGAGGAACTCAGCAGAACTGCTTGTGTTCATCCCCATTCTGATGATTCCGTCCCCGTAAACCTCCAGCGAGCCTGCCACGGTTGCTGTGCGGTCCCCGTTGTCTACGGACATGACACCGCCGGAGGCCACTGTGACGGAGCTTCTGAAGTCTATCATCAGATCTCCTGAGGAGACGAACTCTCCCTCAACGCAGAGTGTCGAGTACGCGGTGATCCTGAGTGCAAAGCCGCTGTCGTTCAGGATGACACCGGATTTGACTGCGGCATCGCGGGAAAGCACACTGTCCTCCCTAAGTGTAACGGTGTCTCCGCTCACCGCACCATCCAGTGCAGCTGCCAGATCGAATCCTCCGCTGTCTGCCAGCGGTACGGTGCTCTCCCCGTCCGCGGAACCGTCGGCAAAAGAGAACGCGGTCATCAGTCCGACGGATGCGATCGCAAAGGCAATGATATACAGATTCTTTCTTGCGAGCATATTATCCCCAAAATCCAAGGCTGTAATCTGCGTGCATGTATAAAGCGTTACAGCGGATCAAAGCATTTTCAGCCCGCCGGTGATCTTGTCCAGAACGGATGATGCAGCCGGACCTACGCCGAGACAGGTGCAGGTACCCGGCTCTATCTGTGTTCTTCCGGCATCGCAGATCAGGGAGTTGTTTATGTTTTGTGCATCGGCTACCGCTTTAAATTCAAAAAGTTCCCTTTCCGAATCTATCCTTAATACTATTTTAGTCTGGCCGCTCATTGTCCATCTGTCGAATGTCTTGGGGTCCTTCTTTTTGATGCTCAGAGCGCAGTTAACCGCTGCGTGTCCTGCCTGTGCCGCAATCTTGCCCTTTGTCATCTTCAGATCGTTTCTCATCAGTATGACCAATTTGAATTCTTCGTCACATGCGCCCAGAATACGGAACATATGCGCGTAATATGCTTATCAGTGATAAAGATGTCATTGCAATACGCTTTTAATCGATGATGCCGATGCCCGACCATGGCCATGATCGACATAGAATACAGGTATTCCTGTGAGCCGCCGCAGGCCGGGAACATAAGGAGACAATCCGTAAAAGAGATGTCGGATTACCTCAGAGAACTGGTGTGCGAGATGCAGATGGCCGATATATCTTCCAAGTTCGTATGCATGGAATCAGAGGAACAAAATATGATATTCGTCAACGGTAAGAGCATACTCGACCTACTCAGAGGTTTGGAAATCAGGATGCCCGAAACCGAGGACAGCTGCGATCAGGGCAAACTGAGTATAGTTAGCATGGGCCGTCCGACCCTTGATTGGAACAGAGATGTAATTGAAGATATACCCGACGTTCTTGTGAAGAATGCCATATCAAAGACATACGCGGACATAACGAAGGACAGAATCCTTTAATCCGGTGACCGTATCTGCCACACCGATGTTCGAGATCGTAAAAAGAGACGGGCTTGCCAGAATAGGCAGGTTCGAGACAAAATCAGGGGTGCTGGAGACACCTGCGCTTCTCCCGGTAATAAATCCCAAAATATGCACCGTGACGCCGAGAGAACTCTGTGACGAGTTCGCTTTCAGCGCAATCATAACGAACTCATACATCATAAAGAACACTCCCGAACTTAAAGCAAAGGCCCAAGAGATCGGACTCCACGAGATGCTGGATTTTCCGGGAATCATAATGACAGATTCGGGAACATTTCAAAGCCACATGTACGGGGAGGTGGAGGTCACCAACGAGGAGATAGTCGAGTTCCAGAAAAGCATCGGGACCGATATCGGAACCGTACTTGATATTTTCACCGAACCGCATTGGACAAAGGATCAGACTGCGGAATCCATAGAGGTGACTCTCGAGAGGACCGAAAAAGCCTGCGAAATCAAAGGAGATATGATGATCAACGGAGTCGTCCAAGGTTCTGTATATCCAGATCTCAGAGAGTACTGCGCACGTAAAATGGCAGATATGGATGCCGACGTGCATCCTATCGGAGGGGTCGTGCCTCTCATGGAACAGTACAGGTATTCCGAGCTTGTGGATGTTGTTATGTCTTCAAAAAGAGGACTGAACCCCAGCAGACCTGTCCACCTTTTCGGTGCCGGGCATCCGATGGTGCTTGCACTGGCAGTGTTGATGGGCTGTGACCTCTTTGATTCGGCATCCTACGCCAAGTTCGCCAGAGATGACAGAATGATGTTTATAGACGGAACCTGCCGTCTGCAGGACATGCAGTCTCTCGGCTGCAACTGCCCGGCATGCCGCGGACTCACTCTGGAATCACTGAAAAAGACGGATAAAAAGAAGAAAACGGCAATCATCGCGAGACATAACCTATACCAAATAACCGATGAGCTGGCACTTATCAAAAGATACGTACGGGAGGGCCGCCTCTGGGAACTGACTGAGACAAGATGCAGAGCGCATCCCGCCATGCTCGATGCACTCAGGGAATTAAAAAAGCACCGGGAATTCATGGAGAAATACGATCCGATCAGCAGGGACGGTGCAATGTTCTACACCGGCACCGAAACCCGCGGCAGGCCTGTATTCGGAAGATACCTGTCAAGAATACAGGACAGGTATATTCCCGCAACCGACAAAGCCGCCATATTCTATGACGGGGGAAGCAAACCGTACAGCAGGGCAAGGCCCGCGGATTTCGACAGGGTCAGGAGGTCGGGATACACTCCGGTGGTTATTTCTCCGTTCGGACCCGTTCCGGCCGAGTTGGATGAGGTATATCCGATCGCCCAATCTGTGTTCCCACAAGCGGAGGATACAGATACCCAAATAGAGTCCAAATCCTCTGCGGCTGAGCTTCTTGAGCGTAAATTCACAGAAACAGTCGATGGTATGGATGTCCCGGATGACGGGACCGAGGAATACGATGCGGATACCATAAGGGCAAAGGCAGTATCCAGATATCAGTTCGGTACAGAGGCCACGGATGCCCTTTTTGTGGGGAAAATAGAACTAGTCATAAGCAAAAATACGGGAAAGATAAGGAACGTGATATCCGACGGGAAACATATCCTGTCCATGCGTGCGGGCGACGGCCTGTATACATTGAAAAAAGACGGGGCTGACAGGATTGTCTCGGCGATACGGACACCGTTCATGAGGGTCAGGGTGGCGGATGATGCCATTCCTTTCGTGTCAGAAGGGAGGAACGTGTTCTGCCAGTTCGTCACGGAATGCGACGAGAACCTAAGACCCATGGAGGAGGCGATCGTCACAGACGGGCATGACAGAGTAATAGCCACGGGACGTATGGCCATGACTGCATATGAGATAAAATCATTCAAAAAAGGAGTCGCAGTCAAGGTCAGGAGCGGGGCCGGAGACGAGACCTGAAGACTCCTCTGCGGCCTTTATGCATACCATAAGGTCATCCGCGGTATTCCTCAGCGTTCCCGCACTCGCCGCAGACATCTTCATCACGATGCGTCTGCCTTGGAGTTCAGTTAGGATGTAACCCTCGTTATCCGGAGATATCGAATCGAAAACAGCTTTTGCCGTCCTTTCGTCGCGATATTCAGCGCGGAGATCGAGTGTAATCATCATCTCACTTCTTTTGATTCAGAATGTATTCGCATACAGCCTTTCCAACCTCTTCGGTCGTCATCTTTCCGCCGAGGTCCGGCGTTGTAAATCTGTTATCTAAACAGTGTCTGACAGACTTTTTAAGGATGCTTCCTTCCTTATGATAGCCCTGATTTTCCAGAAGCATCTGAGCTGCGAGTATCGCAGCTATAGGATTGGCTTTCTTCTGTCCCGCGATATCGGGAGCGGATCCGTGGATCGGCTCGAACATACTGACACCGTTCGGGTTGATGTTTCCGCTTCCGCCCATTCCGAGTCCGCCCTGAAGCTGTGCGCCCAGGTCGGTCAGTATGTCCCCAAAAAGATTGGGTACCGCAACGGTCCCGAATGTCTCCGGCCTGACGATCATAGCCATGGCCATCGCATCCACGAACATGAAATCCAAACCCATTCCATACTCTTCGGCCTTCTCTTCGAATATTGTTCTCTGCATGCCATAGATGTGCGTGCATACATTTGCTTTATCGACAAGAGTGAGTCTCTTCTCCCCTCTCATGCCGGCATAATTGAACGCATAATCGGCGAATCTTGTTGTGCCTTTCTTCGACAGCAATCCTATTTCGAATGCGAAATCATCGCCATCGGACGAGTTCGTCCCGAGTTCTATCTCGAGATCGTATAATTCTCTCCTGACACTGACATGAGCATCTTTCTTACTCCCTCCGAAGACTCCTCCCGCACCCATGTAGAAGTCTTCCGTGTTCTCTCTGAGGAAGCGGATATCAAAAGGTACCTCCCTTTTGAGAGGCACAAGCGGAAACCATGACGTCACGGGCCTGAGATTTATGTACTGGTCAAAGACCGCCCTCATTCTCAGAAGTATTCCTTGTTCAAGTACACCGGGTTTCACCCTGGGGTCGCCTATGGCTCCGAAATACACGGCATCCTTTCTGCGGATACTGGATATATCCTCATCCGTAAGGAGTTCGCCCGTTTTCAGATACCTTTCCGAACCTATGTCTAAGAATTCCCCGTCATAGTTGAACGATGATATCTCACTTATTGCATCCAGAACCTCCATTCCGGCATCAATGACCTCTTTTCCGATGCCGTCGCCCGGGATCACCGCAAGATGTTTCAAAACTCACCCTCCCTTATCAGGTTCACGAGTCCGCCGCACTCTACCAGACGGGTTATGAAAGGCGGGTACCGGGGGAATTCGTACTCTTTCCCGCTGTTCAGGTCTCTGATCCTGCCGCACTCTGTGCTTATCTCGGCGGTGTCCCCCTCTCCGATATCAGTCCCGCATTCTATCAGCAGGAGTCCGATGTTCATCGAGTTGCGATAGAATATGCGCGCGAACGATTCTGCTACTATGCAGGAAAAGCCTGCCTGTATCAGAGACAGCGGAGCATGTTCTCTGGATGATCCGCATCCAAAGTTTTTCCCTGCCACCAATATATCTCCTTTTTTGATATCCCGTGCGACACCGGGCCTTACTTTCTCGAATATGTATTCGTTCAGGTGTGTCAGATTCGAAGATACCAGACGTTCGGCCGGTATTATTTGGTCTGTGTCGACATTATCTCCGAATCTCCATACTTTCCCCCGTATCTCAGCCATCAGTATCTCTCCAGTTGTTCCGGGACCGCTATCCTGCCCGCGATCGCGGATGCTGCCACGACTTCCGGTCCTGCCAGATAGACTTCCGAGTCCTTATCTCCCATTCTTCCGATGAAGTTCCTGTTGGTGGACGACACGGCTCTTTCTCCGGCAGCCAATATCCCCATGTATCCTCCGAGGCACGCGCCGCACGTCGGCCCGGATATGAATGCGCCGGCATCCAGGAAAATCTGCATCAGTCCCTCGTTCAGCATCTGTCTGTATACCTTCTGAGATGCAGGAACAACCAGGAATCTCACCTCGGGATGTACTTTCCTGCCCTTCACTATATCGGCCGCGATACGCATATCTTCTATGCGGCCGTTTGTGCACGATCCGAGATAGGCCTGGTCTATTTTGATGTCGATGTTCCTGACGGCATGGCCGTTGCTCGGCAGATGAGGGAACGCAACCATTGATTCTATTTTAGAAAGGTCGTATTTCAGGATCCTGCAGTATTCCGCATCCGGGTCCGCCGATACCGGAGTATATGCTCCCTTGACGGTATTTTTTATGTACTCCTCGGTCAGACTGTCGCATGGGAATATTCCTGCCTTTCCGCCTGCCTCTATTGCCATATTAGATACGGTCAGTCTGTCCGAGACACTCATGGTGTCCACGCCGTCGCCTTGGAACTCAAATGCCATATAGTTCGCCCCGTCCACGCCGATGTCGGTTATGATTTTTATGATCAGGTCCTTCCCGCCGACATTCTTCCTGAATTTTCCCGTCAGCTCCACCTTTATGGTCTCCGGGACCTTGAACCAGAGTCTCCCGGTAGCAAAAGCGACAGCAGCCTCTGTGGAACCTATGCCGGTTGAAAATGCATTGATCCCCCCGTACGTGCAGGTGTGCGAATCCGCACCGACTATCAGTCTGCCCGGGGCGGCGAAACCTTCTTCGATCATGACTTGGTGGCATACTCCGCCCTTCCCAATCTCGTAATAGTTGCTTATTCCGTGCTTCTTAGCGAACTCTCTCATCTCTTTGGCCTGTTCCGCAGAAGCCACATCCTTATTGGGCACGTAGTGATCAGGAATGAGAACCATCCTGTCTCTGAACATCTCCTTCCGGCCTATTTTACTGTATTCTCTGAACGCAATGGGTCCGGTAACATCATTGACCATCACGTAGTCCACGTCGGCGATGACAATCCGGCCCGCTCTGGCATCCATTCCAGACTTATTCGACAGTATCTTTTCTGCAATCGTTTTTCCCATTACGCATTCCTCTTTCTTGCAAAGTCCCTATTGATGGCAGCCATCATTGCATCTACGGATGTCTCCACAATATCTAAACCAACCGCTTTGCCCACAGACAGAGCACCGTCGTTTCGAACATTTTTGACCATGACAGTCACTTCGCAGATCGAGTCGCTCTTGCCTGTTATAGCGCTCAGTTTGTATTCTTCCATCGTTATCTTGTCGTTGATGGCTTTTTTGATGGCGTTGATGGCGGCATCCACCGGCCCGACTCCGACATCGGCGGCTGTTCTTTTATCGTCCCCGTCAACCGTCACAGTGACGACGGCTGTGGATGTGGTGTTCTTTCCGGTCAGTACGGTCAGTTCATCCAGAGACACTGTCTTCGTCTTGGTGCCTCTCTTCCATATGATGTTGTCGACTATCGCCAGCAGCTCTGCGTCATCGATCATCTTGCCGGTTACAGCAATCTTCTTGACGGTTGCCAGCAGCTCCGGCATATGATCTGCCGGAAACTCTACTCCCAGTTTGTCCAGTCTTCCCTGTATCGAATGTGCCCCGGAATGTTTCCCGATGACTATCTCTCTGTCAGCACCTACCATCTCGGGTTTGAACGGTTCATAGGTCAGCGAGTTACTCATTACGCCATGAACATGTATCCCTGATTCATGAGCGAAGGCATTTCTTCCCACTATCGATTTGTTGCCGGCGATATTGAATCCTGTAACTCTTTCCACCAATTTTGACACTTGGCCGATCTTGCTCAGATCTACGGTTTGTATCCCATAGTTCGCGAACAGGTTGACGGCTACCTCTTCCAGGGCAGCATTTCCGGACCTTTCGCCTATTCCGTTCATGCAGACATGGCATATGGTTGCTCCGGCTTCGACCGCAGCTATGGAGTTGGCCACTGCCAGGCCCATATCATCATGACAGTGCACGGATATCGGGACCCTCAGAGTACTCTTCAGTTCACCTATCAGGTAGCTCATGGCCCGGGGTGTTATTACTCCGACTGTATCCGGTATATTTACAGAATCAACACCTGCATCCTGAACGGCAACCACCATTTCTTTGATAAAGCTCATATCAGACCGGGTTGCATCCTCGCAGGAGAATTGTACTTCCATACCGTGGGCCTTGGCGTATTCCACGGTCTCAACTGCTTTGGCTTTAACCTGGTCAGGCGTCATCTTCAGTTTGTATTCCATGTGCAGATTCGAAGTCGCAATGAACGTGTGTACGAAACCCGCACCCGTGTCTATGATTGCATCTATATCCGACTTCACGGCGCGGGCCAGACTGCACACTTTGGCATCCAGATTCGATTTTGCCAGTTCTTTAATTATTTCCTTCTCCGTCTCTCCCGAAGCAGCAAATCCGGCCTCTATGATATCCACTCCGAGATCATCGAGGGCCAGAGCTATGCGTATCTTGTCCTCGGGACTCAGTGCTATTCCCGGGGCCTGTTCGCCATCCCTCAGAGTGGTATCGAAGATCTTCACATCCTTGATGGGATCCACACCGGAGAGCGCAAGCTGGTTGTACGGACTCACTGCCAGCATTTTTTCCAAATTCTTGGCGCTTTCACTGGTTTGTTGCTTTTTCATAAAAACCACCAAACCGTCCTAGCTTCCACTGACTTACTTGAGAATAAGGATTTCAGCATCTAGCTTGAAGATCATTTTTAGACCTCTTGACGGCGGAACTCCATTAGACAGAATATATTTAAAAGTTTAGCCACTAGTACTCCTCCATTCTGGATACAGAGCATAGATTCTATTTTCTACAGTAATCTGACCACTCACGATAGTATTATCCAAAGTCCATCCTAGAAAAACAAATCCCTCTTTATATTCTGTTGGTTCTGTGGGTGGCGTGTATCCACTCCCTATTACAACAGAATGTGCGGGTCCTTTGCCAGTATCTGATTCGCAATACATGATGTAGGTGATACCTGGAAATGAACAATTTTCAATGATCTCATAATGTCCATTTATATAATTGGCCTTACCACTCTGCGGCCCAAAACCGCTGGGTAGATCAAGATCAAATGTGTTATAGATTGCCACTTTTTCATCTGATTTGATACTTATTGTCCTCGGAGGATTATCAATGTCCTTCTCTTTGAATACATAGTACCTGTTTCCAACTTCAACAATCAAATTGGGTCCAAAAAAGACACTATGTGTCATTGGACTCCAAATTGGATCTATTGAGATGTCGTGACGGACGTAAGTTGATAAACTCGTGTCCCATCCGTCAAAACGGTATGCAATCCTGGTGGGATTATCATGGGGAGTTTGTAGTGGCGTGTTGCCAACAACGAAAACGGTTTCGTGCACTTTATTGTGGCCGTTGAAGACAACTTTGTAAACAGATGGGATGACGGTATCATCGGCGAACGAAAATTTATCGGCCGATCTGGATACTCCTGCGACAGCACTCAGTTTATCAGAGTAATCGCCGGGCAGAGAATATCCGGGTGCCGCAGACACAGCTATTTTGTCATGCGGACAGACAAAAATACTCTTTGAATCGCCGTTGCCGATCCTCGCGTTTTCGCCCTCGGTTATTTTAAGCACAGATGGGAACGAAACATCCCCCGTTATGCGGTATCCGTCCCTCTCCGCCTTGAAACTTCCCGTTATCTGGTCGTTGAATGTTTTAGGCAGCAGGTATCCTTCGGCGGGCAGTATGGTTATCATATCTTCCACGGTCGCCTCGGAGGCAGCCGCACCGTTGACCAGAACCGATATGTTTTTCCCCGAGGATACACCGAATATTATAGGTTCTACGCCAGTCAGGGTTATCTCGTGATTGTCCATAACATCTATGACCTGAAGTTCCCCGCCGGAGGGTCTCTTGAGATCGCCTCCGTTTATGTGTATTCCGAAATCGGCGGATTCTCTGTATCCTGGCAGTAGCCGATACTTAAGTGTGTACGATTCGCCGTGATGCACCTTTTCTGCGGACGATACAAGTTCATATCCTCTCTGATCTTCCGGCAGAGAGATGCTGTGTTCGCGTTTGTCGTATACTCCTGAGACAGTTACCGTCTGATCTTCGGCTATATCTTTCAGGTGTATCCTTTTCATAGCATCCAATTTCATAGGGTTCCCGTTCACCGATATGACCAGATCCTCATCTGTATGGCTTGGCAGCAAGGAATACTCGATCACAGATGACCCGCCTTCCATCACCAGCTGAGGGTCCGCAGTCACGCTGAATCCGTTTTGTTCGCTTGGAAGAATCACAGCGTACATCCCGCCGATGATGATCATCGCATGGAGCGAAATATTTCGGTCAACCACCAGCTGCGATCCGGGAATCACCAACATGCCGGACATGTCGGGTTTGGTGTTCCATCCGATGAACCTTCCATTTTTCTCAGCCCCCGCTGCACTATCTGTTATCGTCACGGAGGTCCCGGCCGCGACCGATATCTCCTGTAATATGTTACCATCGGCGTAATACGTGAAAGTGAATGAGTCTTCGCCATCGTCGCTGAATATGAAAAACGCACCTGATACACCGGCTGCCGCAATGACAACGACACCGATGACCAGAGCAATTGTCGATCCACCAGTCATCCTGTTCCCTCTGCCGCCAGCCTGTCTTGGATCGCTGACGATACCAACGCCGTATTGGGAAACAGTTTAAAACACTATGCGTGCGGATCAGTATTTTTCGTCCGATCCTTCCGGTGCCGATTCTTCACCGATATTCTCGGGCGCATCCGAATCTGGAATTTGATCTTCTGTCGGATCAATGTCAGATCTGCCGTCCGCCAGACTGGCATCCTCTTCCGGCGCGGCTGCAGATTTCTTGTCGGTGGGTTTGTTCCGGTCTTTCTTCCTGCCGTTTTTGAGCCAAGCTTCCTCGTCAAAGGGCTCCTGCTTCTGCTTCACGCGGCTCACTCTCCCCTCATGATGCATCATACGGAGTTTCATTCTGTCTTTGTACTCGGTCTCTTTCCGGCGTTCGATCGATTCTTTCAGTTCTGCCTTTGCGGCCGCACGCTCGTCCTTGGGGAGTTCCTTTATCTCCGTCTTCCTGTCCGATTCATATTTTTTCGAAAGGTACTTGTCTGTGTCGATCTTCTTTTTGAAGGCATCTATTTCCTCTTGCTTTGTCCTTGTCATCTTGGCGTGCCTGGCGGTGGCTTTGGGCTGATATCCTTTGCTGCTGTCCTTGACAGTGTTTTTCTTTTCTGATGCCATTTTTGTACCTCACATTCGGTATACGGGACCGGTGGGCGCAATGGCCGTACATTAATTTAAAGCTAACACAGTCCGGAAGGATGTGTCTGAATGGGTTTTCCCCGCCCTAAAGTACGGATGCAGATAGAACTGCACCTGTATAGCCCAGGATATCCTGTTGGAGATATTTCCGTAATATTCTGAGGCTGTCTGTGTGACAATGTAATTACAAGGTTTCCGAAAACGGAATCCCATTACCAGGCATACGGCCGCCGGAATCAGAGAATTCGTGTCTTCCGTCGGACCGCGCGGAACGTGTCTCTCCGTTCTACTTTGAAGAGAATACTGCTCTATTCCGGGATTTCGTATTCACGAGTTTAGCATTTAGCTATACAGAAAGTCCATCTCCCGCGCATAGCTGAGCATGTCCGGAGACGCAACTCTGCGTGCCTGCAGTATCGTGTTTTGATACCCTCCTATCGCTATATCATCTGAGTTCTGTTTCGCCGTACGGACACAGTGCGGCCTAGGGGCCGCTTCCGCCGCGAACGGCCGGCAGCAAATACTCCAGTCCGAAAGAGACTTGCCTATACAGCTCCCTCTGTGCTTCACAGAATCGGGTGCCAATAATGCGATCCGGCCGCCAGCGGGCGGCCGGATATCTTACTGAGACGATTTCCAATATTTGTGGATATTGCAGAGTTCCCGGGCCGTGATGCTCTTCGCACCGGTCTCAAAGAAAGCTTCCGGCAAATCGCCTGGCTTAAGATATTTTCTCATAAGCACTCCGTCGGCGCAGATCTCAATGAATATTATGTAATGTTCCGGAAGCATAGGGTGTGCCGTTTCCTTCCCCACTTTTACGAGAACGCCGTTGCTTTTTTTCTCTATATATGGGACATGTTTCTCTTTTGCAAAATCAGCGGTCTGCGGCTCCAGTTTTGTCATTTCTTTTCCGCAGCATACCGGGACGGGGCCTCCTTCCGAGTACAGGCCCTCCGCGTAGTTCTTGCAGGTCGGACACATGTATATTGCTCTCTTTTCTATCTTTGACATCCTAAATCACCATACACAAAACCCGCTCTGCAGTATATTACATATTCGCTGCACTGAAACAGCTTATACCTGTTGCAGCATGTACGCCCATGGACATACCTGCATTATACTCTGTGTTCAGAGGCGGCGAGGTCATGACGGCACCCACAGCAATCGAAGGGTCCCGGATATCCTTTGCATCCGAGCCGGCAAGACCAGAATATTCCGCCGGCAGATCAGAAGAAAGAATGCCGATAGTGGTTGCAGATATCAAAGGACTCGGCCGGAAAAAACTCGACGACCGTCTCCTGACAGGCATGAAGTTCCCCGGGAACGATATATGGTTCATGACACATATAGAAGATGTCGAAGATCTGTTCGATTGTTTCATGGGCAATATCACAAAGGTTCTTATGCCATACCACACGGTAAGAAACGATCTTGTCACAGAGGAAGCGTACGACGTATCAGACAGTTGCATACCAGTTGTTTTTGTATCAGGCAGAAGGGCAATATGCAGGGAAAATGCGGCTGAGGATCTGGAAGAGACATTGGGAAAATTGGAGAAAATAGGATTCCTGGAGATTTCCATTTTCGATACGGACTGCACAATAAATCGGGAAGACTGGTCATCTCTGTATAAAAAATTCCGCGGAATTATTCCTTACGTAACAGACAGAAACCAAATACCGGAAGATATACGGCCGGAATACATCATATACGGTTCCCGGTGAGCAGAGAACCGAGGTCATTACCGTAATCGAACGATGGTAAGCTAACATCAGATACTTTCTTTACATCTGCATCCTGTACCTCCAGATGTCCCAGCCATTTCATTCCCGCCGTTGCGGAGAACGCCTTGAATATGGATATCGTATTTGCGAAACACGGATCTGGACTGCCGCCGACAAGCAGGGCTGCCGCGTAATGGGGGTGTCCGGCCTTCCCAAACCACACAGGCTGAAACCTGTCAATAACTGTCTTTATTGCAGAGGACGGGCCGCTGAAACGGATGGGCGTAGCTAAGATCACCAGGCCGCTTTCTCCAAATGCATTAAAAATGAGATCCATGTCATCCGGGATACCGCATCCTGCGTCTCCGGAACAGAGACCGCAACCGGTACAGTGGTGTATGTGCATGTCTATCGGAAAAAAAATTTCCGATGAAATACCGTGAATCCTCAAACCTTCGGAGAAGGAACGGCACATTTCCGCTGTGAATCCGTCTTTCCTGCTTCCGCAAATGATCAGGGCCTTCATGCGTGACGGTAGGGCAGACTACTTTTATATGTTCTGAGGGGATTCGTATGGCCGTCAGAGGGATGTTATGACGGCTTTCACGAAAACAAAGTCAATGGATTTTCCAAGAACTGTGCTCATAGGGCACGGAGTGACAGATCAGATTGCCGATGTATGCCGATACCTTCAGTTCGGGAATAACGGAATGATGATAACCGGTCCTGAAACATATAAGGCCGCCGGCAGGAGAATCGAAGACATTATGTCCGGAAAATACGACATGCTGACGATCCTCACGGGCAATGCAAACTATGCCAATCTGGACGATGTCAGCAGGGCTGCAAAAGAGCACAGCGCGTCATTCCTTCTGGCAGTGGGTGGCGGGAGCAAGATAGACATTGCCAAGATGACCGCCAAAGATCTGGGAATACCTTTTATCAGCATACCGACATCTGTTTCACACGACGGGATCGCATCCGACCGGGCATCGTTGAAATCTGATGGGGGATCCAGATCGGTGGTTGCGGTATCTCCTACGGGGATAATAGCCGACACGGAGGTCATCAACAATGCTCCGTTCAGATACCTTGCCGCAGGCTGTGCCGACGTAATATCGAATCTTACCGCTCTGGGCGACTGGGATTTTGCGAATAGGATAGCCGGCGAGACTATAAGCAGTTCTGCGTACGCAATATCCAAATACGCAGCGGAAGACATAATATCCAACAGTAAACTGATAAAGCCTCGGATGGAAGAGGGCGTATGGACCGTCATGAGACCAGTCATTGCTTCCGGCGTTTCCATGTGTATTGCTGGGAGTTCAAGACCCACAAGCGGCTCCGAACACATGTTTTCGCATGCTCTTGATGTGATAAGACCGGACACTGCCCTTCACGGAGAACAGTGCGGTCTCGGGGCAGTAATGATGATGGAACTTCAGGGCGGGAACTGGAAAATGATAAGGGATGCTCTGAAGAATATCGGCGCACCTACAACGGCAAAAGAACTGGGATTCGCCGATGAAGACATAATAGAGGCACTCATGAGGGCCAAGGATATCCGCAGGGAAAGGTTTACCATACTGGGAGACAGAGGGCTGACCAGAGAGGCCGCTGAAAAAGTGGCAGCCGTTACCGGAGTGATATGAATAATGACGGCTCTGACGCTTATAAGCGAATCGCAGGCAAAAGAAGGCAACCGGTTCTATTACATCGGACCGCAGCCCGAGTGCGGAGACTGCAGACTGAAAGGGGTCTGTTTCAACCTTGAGTCAGGTGCTTTGTACGAAATAGAGGCACTGAGAGATCAGACCCACGAATGCGCGTTTAACGAGGATCGAGTCCGCGTGGTCGAAATAAAGAAAATCGCCAGGATATCAACGGTTCCAAAGAAGTCCGCAATCGAGGGAAGCGTGATAACATTTCAGGAACCGGAATGCAAGAGGCTGGACTGTAAGAACTATCTGCTGTGTCACCCGTACACTCTGGAGAACGGAGCGAAATGCTCCGTGATCGGGATCGAAGGGAACACAGAATGTCCGATCGGTCTCGACCTCGTCCACATAAGGATGATCTGATCAGAACTTTTCGCCTGTTATTCTTTCGAACATATCGATGTAGAGTTTGCTGACTCTGCAGATCATTTCATCGGGAAGGGCAGGTATGTCCGGTTCTTCGAGACCCGCATCGCGAGCTCTCATGAGTGCCTCGTGATAACCGGTCTCCCTGTAATACTGTCTTACGAATTCTTTGGAAAGTTCGACTGTTCTGTTCTCGGCATACTCTTCCGAATCCCACCACCTGTCCTCATCCAGCGTTCCGAACGTATCAATGACCATGAGTTTTCTTTCTCTGTCGTATCCGAACTCTTTCTTGCCGTCGCAGTGGATCAGACCGCGTTTGGAAACTTCCTCCTGAATGATCCGATCGATCATCAGGACAGTTTCCGATATGTTTCGGTATTCCTCGTCTGTAAGGCCTGCCATCTTTTTGGCCTCTTCCTCGGTAAGGTTAATATCGTGTTCCTCAAGTTTTGTGGTGGCCTCAATGAAAGGTTTCGGGAGTTTTTCGCCATATTTTATTGCATAGCCTTTGGGAAATCCCAGCTGCTCAGGCGTTATCCTTCCTGTTTTTATGCGGTCGAGGAGAGATCCGGCGACATAATGCCTGCAGATGATCTCAAGAGGTATCAGGTAGTTCGAGGTCTTGCCGTCGATCTTACTGTAGTCTCTGATAACATCAACTTTCCTGACCCTCATCCGGTCAGGGGCCGGTTCGTCGATGTAGTGGTTATATACTCCTTTTTCAGTCAGAAGTTCGAACCAGTACTTTGCGGTTCTGCACAGGGTCTCCCCTTTATGAGGCACTTTGGACGGAATTATCTTATCGAAAACGGAGATACTGTCTGTATACGCGAACTCCAAAGTGTCATCGTCAATCTGATAGACCTCTTTGACCTTTCCGGTCATTATGTGCTTCATGAAAGGCAATCCGATGGGTCATATTAAAATTCAGTGAAAGCGGACCAATACATATTCGGAGATCAGTCCCATCGCAGCATTCACCGCGCTGTTTCTGACACTCTCTCTGCATCCGCCGAAATCAAACTTCCTGGCAAATGTATCTCCTTCCGCGGAGATCCCTATCCAGACAAGTCCGGCATGTTTCGAGTCTGTCCCTCCGCCCGGTCCGGCGATGCCTGTTACCGATGAAGATATATCGGATCCGAACAGGTCTCTCACGCCTATGGCCATGTATCTCGCCGTCTCTTCGCTGACTGCGCCCTTTTCGGCTATGATCTCTTTCGGAACCCTCAGGATCTCCGTTTTAGAGTCATTGCCGTATGCTACGACACCGCCCAGAAAATAACCGGACGATCCGGGAACCGATGTGACGGCAGAACCCAGCATACCGCCGGTGCATGACTCGGCGACGGAAAGAGTGAGGCCGTTCCTGATCAGAACATCCGCAAGTTCTTCCGCGGAAGTCAGTTCATTCCCCTCCCGATATCTCCCTCAGCCTTTGAACGCCGTCGATGCAGTCTATGACTTCGGCGACCTCCCGCGGCACGAGCGAACGCCATTTGTCCCCCTCTATCATCTCGCGCCTCACCGCAGTTCCGGAATGTATCTCTCTGTTATACAGCGGAGAATCTCTGACCTCGTATCCCGCCTCGCTGAACAGACGTCTGGTAAGCGGGTTGTTGCTGTATACTCCCGAGAATGGGGGAGACAGAGATCTGACCTGTGCGACCCACAGAGAGTAACGCTTAAGATCCTCTATCGGTATAATACAGTAGTTGGTTATTCCTCCGCCCTTCATTGCCTCATCGATCATGAGATATCTTTCACCTGCGGTGAAGGGATTATTGCATTCATGGGAGTATTGTGCACTTCCGATGCCGATGATCAGATTCTCCGACTCGGATGCACACTTGCGCATGACGTCCATATGGCCGTTATGAAAAGGCTGGAACCGTCCTATGATCAGCGATCTTTCGCCGAAACAATTCTTGGAGACCATGGCGGTTTATCAGTATCAAGGATAATAAGGCTCTTTCCAAAAATACACAAATAGGGGGAAGAAATTTTAAGGAATTTATTGCGGAGCGGGACTGATATCTTTCTGTCTCGCCTTCTTCTTAACGGTGGCAGTATCCTGTTCGCGGGGCTCCTCATGCTTAATGTCGGGCACGCGTTCAGCCGGCGGTTCGATTTTCTTCGCAGCCGATACACCGTTATCCGCAAGCGGGAGGAGCTTCTTCATCAGATCAGTTTTCTTCGGACCGTCAACGAATGCATATTCGACTACGTCGCGGAAGTTCTCAACTGTGTATATGTCCATTTCGCTGTAATACTTATTCTGAATCATCACATCATTTGCATTTGCCGCCGGTATCAGTGCCAGCTTAATCCCCGATGCTGCCGCAGCTTCCAATTTAGCGGTCACAGCACCCACGGGAAGAACCTTTCCCCTGACGCTGAGGCTTCCGGTCATGGCGAGGTCCTGCCTTACCGGGATTCCCTCCATGGCAGACAGTATTACGGCAGCCATCGTTATCGATGCGCTGTCGCCTTCGACTCCGTCGTAAGTTCCTATGTATTGGAGATGAATATCATAGTCGGACATTGACTTGGAAGTGTAGTTCTTTATTACCGCCGATATGTTATCGACCGCTTCCTTTGCTATGTCGCCGAGACGTCCCGTGGCTATGAGCCTTCCGGCCTTCTTCGCCTGCGGAGGAGCTATTTCAGCGACTATCGGCAGCACAATACCCGAATATTCTGCCATTCCTGAGTCGGCACCCAGTGCGGCCAGGCCATTGATCATACCTACTTCCGAACCGCTTGTCTCGAACAGCGAATATTTTTTGCTGTTTTCTATGTGGCGGTCGGCTATCTGCTGCTCCAGACTGCGGGCTGTTTTTTTTGCCGAAAGCACATCGTTCGTGGTCACCGTGTCTGATTCTCTCTCGACGGCAACATCTCCTGACACGCGCACCAGGCCCCCGAGTTCCCTCATCCGGAGAGTAAGTTCGCCCTTCCTCCCTGCGCGGCGCTGAGCTTCCTTTATGATTTCCCCGACGGCATACTTGTCGAAATGGGGGATTTTCTCGTCCTTTCTTACTTCTTGCGCCACAAACCTGGCTATTTTGTGTCGGTTCTCGTCCGTATCGGGCATGGTGCTGCGCATGTAGACTTCGTAACCGTACCCTCTTATTCTGGACCTCAGGGCTGGATGCATTCCTTGCATTGCATCAAGGTTGCCTGCACATACCAGTATGAAGTCGCATGGTACGGGCTCCGATTTGACCAATGCGCCGGACGACCGCTCGGACTGCCCAGTGATTGACATCTTTTTCTCCTGCATCGCTGTCAGGAGTGCCTGCTGAGATTCCATCCTGAGCATGTTTATCTCGTCTATATACAGCACACCCTTGTTGGCCTTGTGGATCGCGCCGGATTCTAATCTGTCATGCGACGGGGTCTCCAGACCGCCGCTCTGGAACGGATCGTGTCTCACATCTCCGAGAAGAGAGCCGGCATGTGCCCCGGTCGCATCAATGAAGGGAGGCATATCGCTAGGATTATGCCCCACCAAAACCTTCGGCACGATCATGGTCTCCTGCCTCTGACCCGGCGTTCTCGTAAACATCAGTATTATCACTATTCCAAAGAGGGAAATCAGCAATATGGTCCAGTTATTGAGCAGAAGTGCACCTATAAGTCCGATCACCATGAGACCCATACAAGCCCAGACATAGAACGAACTCTTCTGATTCTTCAGTGCTGCGGCGTGTGCTTTCTGTTCGTTAACAACGGCTCTGCCTTCCCCCGCGGCGAACGCGCGTATCCTGGGTTCATTCACATCCTCCGGATTATGATAGGAGACTATGTCCTGAAGATCTTCCTTGGGAAGGTGCTCGACCATGGAATTCGCCAGCATTGACTTTCCGGTACCGGGTTCTCCTATGAGCATAACATGCCTTTTCTGGAAAGCTGCCTTTTTCATCACTTCCACGGCCTGGTCCTGGCCTATAACGCGGTCTGACAGCTTCTCGGGGATCTCAATGTCCTCGGTCGTGCGGAATGTCTGCTGTTCTATCCAATCTTCCAGAGGCATAGGTGCTCCTTTTATGCTGACGACTGTTTCCATTCATTCCCCCCATCAGTCATTAGTTTGTTCTTGTATATAATAGTTCTCATATGAATCCACATCAGTTCTTCCCCCTTGCATGCATGTACAGAGCCACGGACATCAGTACCACTATTGCTACGGCCAGTATCCACTCATATTGCTGGTATCCCATTCCGCTGGATTCGTAGTCGCTGTCGCTTATCGGGGGACTCGCGAACGGGTGAGGTATCAAGCCGTATTCGAGATACACTCCCTGCTGGTGGGATACGAAGAAGCTCTTCCCTCCCATAAGAAAGTACGCGTTGTCGCTGTCATCATTCCAGGTGACATCCATCGCATACCACAGTCCGTTGTCCATCTTAACATAATTCCATGCATGATTTACCATACTCGGAATGGCCGTACCGAGTACCACAACGCATTCTATGCCTTCCTTTTCGCACAGCAGGAGAAATGCTTTGGAGTAGCCGTCGCAGACGGCGTAGTGGCTGGGGTCCCCGAGGGCACCGTAAGCGTCGTGCGAGTACAGACTCCCTCCGGTATCACCTGCATTCGGGTCATAGGTCACAAGATTTGTGATGTAGTTATTGATATCCCTTACTTTATCGCGGGTGCTGGTGCTTTCCGTCGAGAAGCCGTCAACCGCGCTCTTTATTTCATCAAGCATTTTTTGTACGGTCTCCGATCCATCCGTATCCGGGTCCGCGGGATAGCCGCTGAGATTGACTGTAACCGTCAGAGAGATCAGGGACACGTCGTTGTTCATGACCTCAATGTTTGCAGTATGGTCTGACACGGTCAGGCCCCATCCCCAGTACGCAAGAGGAGAAACCAATCTTAAAACATCAAACACATCATCTGCTATGGATCTTGCGGCATTCACTGCGAACAACTTCGCATCATCCGAATCGTATGAACTGAACGTGAGCTTCACCGGAAGATCTACAGTAACGGATAGAATGTCAGTGCCGGCTGAATTAACGGCATCATACACCGCCCGTCTGTTGGCATCCAGCTGGTCATAGTACGAAATGAACTCTCCGGTGCCATCTGATCCGGGCGATATCGCCGCAACAGATGGAACAGCAAGAACTGCGATGACAAGCAATACGGTCAACGGATTAAGGGGCCGGTTCATATCAACTCATCACCGCCATACTACCTCGGTATTTAAAATAGGTGCGTCCTGTTCCGACGAATGCATAAATAAACCAAGTCCATTGGAGAGCCATCCATGAAGGTAACGGAACTAGATATCGACACAAGGGTCCGGGATGCGCTGGTCAGGAACGGATTCACCGATCTGTATCCGCCGCAGGCCGAGGCATTGCCGGTGGCTCTGTCAGGCAGAAACCTGATCGCTGCAATGCCAACCGCCAGCGGCAAGTCCCTTATCGGATTCATACCTGCAGTGGACACGGTCCTCAGAAAGGGCGGAAAGGTGCTGTATATAGTGCCGCTTAAGGCTTTAGCTTCGGAGAAAAAGGACGATTTGGAGAAATTTTCAGATCTCGGGATCAATGTGATGATGAGTTCAGGCGATCTGGATTCCGACGACGGAAGGCTGGCGGATGCAGACATAATAGTCGCAACGTCCGAGAAAGCGGATTCGATGATGCGCCACGGAAGCAAATGGATTGACGGAGTGAAACTGGTCATTGCCGATGAAGTACATCTGATACACGATCCGGGAAGAGGACCAACGCTTGAGGTAATACTCACAAAGCTCATGCGCAAGAAAGCAGATATGCAGATAATTGCTCTGTCGGCAACGATCTCCAACGCGGAGGACCTGGCCAGATGGCTGAACGCAGAACTCGTAACCAGCAGCTGGCGTCCGATACCCCTGAAAGAAGGCGTATACTACAACGGAGAGATAAGTTTTGACGATTCATCTTCTGTGGAGGTGACACTCAGTAAAGACAGCGTATGGGATCTGATCGAGCAGGTTGTGACAATCGGCGGCCAGTGCATGGTGTTTGTCAGCACAAGAAAGTCAGCCGAATCGCTCGCCGTCAAATACTCGGACAAGATGAAAGCCCTCGCAGGCAGGGAACTCTCGGACAGAGAGACAGAGATCCTTGAAGGGGATGCCGAGACAACATCTGTAGGAAAAAAACTCTCCGCATGCGTCAGATGCGGCATGGCATTTCACAATGCAGGACTTACATACAGACAGAGAAAATACGTTGAAGACAGCTTCCGCAACGGGAAAATAAAATGTATAGTCGCGACACCCACCCTCGCTGCGGGCATAAATCTGCCTGCCAGAAGAGTAATAGTGAGGGACACGCACAGGTTCGAATCAAATGCGGGAAATGTTCCGATATCAGTCATGGAAGTAAAACAGATGTGCGGAAGGGCCGGAAGACCGGGTTACGACCCGTACGGCGAAGCCGTGCTTGTCGGCAAGAGCTACAGCGATTACGAGCGGCTTATGGAAGATTATGTGATGCACGACACCGAGAGGCTGACATCCAAATTAGGAAATGAAACAATACTTAGGAGCCACATTCTGGGACTCATAGCAACCGGCGATGCGGATACCGAAGACAGCATCGCTGGCTTCATGAACGATACGTTCTTCGGGAACACATCTCAGATGTACGGCATAGAAAGCGTAGTCGAGAATGTTGTCGATTTTCTGGAGGATCGAGAGATGGTCAAGCGGGAGGGAGGGATTCTGCGTATACTTCCGTTCGGAAAAAGGATCTCTGATCTTTACATAGATCCGAAATCAGCGGTCATACTGAGGGATGCCGTCAGCAAGATAACGGACGGTACGGACGATCTGATGATACTGCATGCCGTTGCTTCCACTCCGGATGTCATGGGACTATATCCGAAAAAAAATGATTTCGACAGACTGTCCGGACTGGCGACTGAATACCAGGGGTGTTTCCTTATAGAGCAGGCCGACGGCGACGATGAATTCATGTTCGAGAGTTTCATGAGCAGCCTGAAGGTGGCGGTGCTGCTCGGCGATTGGATCAACGAGGTCTCGGAAGAGGAGATAACTCAGTCGATGGGGATCGGACCCGGCGATATAAGGTCCCGAGTGGATATGACTGATTGGCTTCTTTACTCAATGTGCGAGGTAGCATATATCTTCAAACCGGAGGCGACCAAGAAGATCCGTCCGCTGCTGACCCGCATCCGCTACGGAGTCAGAGAAGAGCTTCTCGGATTGGTATCCTTCAGGGGAGTTGGCAGAACAAGGGCCCGGGTGCTGTACGATAACGGAATACGTTCACGGTCAGACGTGATCTCTGCGGACACGGGACAGCTTTCGGGACTGCCGAAAATCGGACCGGCTCTGGCCAGGAGTATGAAAAACCAGGCAGGAGGCGCATCGTGGGAAAGGGAAACGCCCCGTACCGCCGAAGAGGAAGAGTACAACCTCAGCAGAATGGCCGAGGAATACGCCGGAGAAAAAACAGATCAGGAAGATATCCAAAAACAATCCAGGATATCCGACTATTGATCAACCGTAAAGTATCCTCTCTGCATCTGTAACAGAATTTCCGCACTGTATCGGTGAGGGTGAGTTTTTGATAATCGTTTCAGGGTCTTTCAGTCCGTTCCCCGTGCATATGCACACAACTCTCTCGTCTCTGTCTGCGACACCTGTCGATATGAGTTTCTTCAGTCCAGCCGCGGATGCCGCGGATGCAGGCTCGACACAGATGCCTTCTTTTCTGCCTATGAGCTGCTGAGCCTCTATGATCTCTTCGTCCGTAACCGCGATGGAAAATCCTCCCGTGTCATATATGGCATGCAGGGCCTTCCTCCCGCTCACCGGGTTCCCGATACGTATGGCCGTGGCTATCGTTTCGGGATTCTCCTCCGGAACAAAGTCTCTCTTGCCGGAACAGAATGCTTTGGCGACCGGGGCCGATCCTTCGGCCTGTATTCCTGTCAGCATAGGCACCTTATCTATCCATCCGACCTCCTTCAGTTCCTGTATCGCCTTGTACACGGCCCAGATATTGGCTGCATTTCCGACAGGCAGTATTATTCTGTCGGGTACATCGTATTCCAACTGATCCATAATCTCAAAAAGCACAGACTTCTGACCTTCCGGCCTGTATGGATTTATGGAATTGAGGAGGTACAGTTTCTTCTCGTCCGCCATCTTTCTGGCAAGATCGAGTGCATCGTCGAAGTTGCCGTCTACCGAAAGTACTTTTGCACCGTAAAAAAGGGCCTGGGCAAGCTTGCCCGCCGCGACCTTGCCTGAGGGAAGAAACACTGCACATTTAAGATCCGCCTTTGCGGCGTATGCGGCCAGCGATGCAGATGTGTTGCCCGTGGAAGCGCAGCCCACGACTTTCACACCCAGTTCCTTGGCATGGGAGACGCCGATCGTCATTCCTCTGTCTTTGAACGAACCCGTAGGATTGAGACCTTCGAATTTTACGTGTACCTCTGATATACCGAGTTCCCCGGCAAGTCTGTCGGTCCTGTAGAGGGGTGTTCCGCCTTCCTGAATCGAGACCTTGCGCGACGGGTCAACGGGCATGAACGGAGCATATCTCCATACTCCGGAAATGTCTCTTCTGAGGTCCTGCGGACGCATCTCTTTCACAGGTTCCAGATCCATTTTGACGGTCAGAAGTCCTCCGCATTTCGGACACGTGTTAACAAAAGGATCTTCAACGTTCGCACCGCAATCCCAGCATATGACTTCGTGATCTGCCATCTTAAATCCTCCTGCATCCGATACCGGGTCTTGTCACCCATGTGTCGCATTTTATGTTATTCTTCGAATAAACGGCCTTAACGCTCTCCGCTATCGTGTTTCCGAGGTTCGTGTTTCCGTCATAGAAGGACATAATACACGGCCCGGACCCGCCGAGGAACGAGACCAGCGCGCCGTTGGACAGTGCCTCCTTCTCCGCTTCCTTGAGGTGGGGCACAAGTTTCGTCCGTGCCGGTTCGAATACCGCATCTTTTACGGACCTGCTTATCATGCCGAGATCGCCGCAGACCATCCCGTACACCAGTGCAGAAGCGTTGCCAACATGAAAAACAAGGTTCTTCACGGAAACGTCTTCGGGAAGCACTTTTCTCGAGTCGGATGTCGCGACCATTATGTCGGGAAGCGCAACAACCATCCCCAGATCTTTGGGGGGTTCTATGCTTATGACCTCAAAGGGTTCGTATGATCTTATGACTGTGAATCCCCCGAGTATGCAGGGGGCAACATTGTCTGCGTGCAAACCTCCTGATATAACGTCTTCCGCGTGCGCAGCGCACAAAATCGTCTCCGTCGGGCTGAGTCTCTCCCCGCAGAGGATATTCGCGAGGTACGCCCCGCCTGCAGCACTGGCTCCGGATGAACCCATACCGCTGCACGGCCTTATGCCTTTTCTGATTTTCAGTTCTATGCCAAAATCGGCACCGCATCTTTTCAGCACCTGTTCGGCAGCTATGCTGACTGAATTGATCTTCGAATCCATGGGTATGTTCTCGGAACCCGGTCCGGACACTTCGACTATCCTGATACCGGAATCGGCCGCTCTCCCTTCCACAACATCAAAAGGTTCGCTCATCGCAAGTCCGAACGTATCAAACCCCGGACCTATATTCGAAGTGGTGGCCGGAGCCGCAATCTTTACCCATTCATCTGACATGCTGATGCTTCCCCGTCTGCCCGTACCGCTACGTATTTGATAAAGCTTTTCAGGCCGGTGCGGTAGAATTAAAGGATACAACGCCATCCGGGAACCGATGAGGATCCAGATTATGGGCATCAAAGGAGATGCCGGGTTCAGCGACATCGTCCGGCACTTTGAGCAGCTGGGCGGGGACGCGGTAATCTTGGATGCGGATATGGTCTGCGGCAGAGATCATCTTCTGTCCGCAGTCATGCATGCGGAGCGGGCATTCGAGAACGGGACCAATCGGTCAAAGACCATACTCACGGAAACCATACTCTATGCGGCCGGCGACAGACAGATAGGACGCGCAACGGAGGCGATGAGACCGAAGAAAAATGCAGGCGGTGCGGTTGCGGTCCTTTTCGGCATTGAAGAACCGATGCTTGAAGCAATATGCATGGCCAGATGTGACAGTCTGATAGAGGCATCTCCCGAGAAAGCAAAAAATATCGGTGCGGAAATGTTCGCCGGCGTATCGTGCGAAGACGCGGTCCTGGAACACGTGGCCGCTGTAGACCTGCTGAAACAATAAAAAATCCCGCCTGAGCGGGAAAGCGGTTTATATTTTAGGCACGAATTTGAACCCATAGTGGATGATACCCGCCGCACCGTCCTCGTCGAGTTTCCTCAGGACCGCACGCACCGGCATTCCTATGGATATACTGTCGAGTTCAACATCGGCGAGCTGCCCCCCGATAAGCACTCCGTCCAGAGTTCTTACTATCGCCACAGCGTAAGGTCTCAGGAAGCTGTTGCATGCCGGGGCATCGTGGATTACAGAGAAAGAGAATACTTCTCCTTCTCTCTGCACCTTGTACTTCTCCATCTTGCCGACACCTTCTCTGCGGCACTTCGGACAGAAATCGCGTCTGGGGAAGAAAATCATTCCGCAATTTCCGCATTTGGTTCCTTCAAGGTTATACTTACCGGGGAATTCTCTCCATGCCCTTGCAACGGATGACATCAGATCGCCTCCATTATACTCACCGAAACGGCAGAACCGGTCCCCCCCACGCTTTGCGCCAGTCCGTATTTTGCACCGGCCACCTGTCTCTTGTCAGCCCTTCCTCTCAGCTGTTCGGTGATTTCCGCGATCTGAGCGATCCCGGAGGCCCCTATCGGATAACCTCTGGCTTTCAGACCGCCGGACGTGTTGATAGCTATCTTGCCGGCACCCACACGGGTTTCTCCGCTGAGGAACGCTTTGCCCGCCTCCCCCTTCCTGTAAAATCCGAGGTCCTGAAGGGCAAGTATACCAGCGACACTGAAATCATCATGTATCTCTGCTACAGATATGTCAGATGCTGTTATGCCTGCCATCTTGTACGCTTTTTTCGATGCGGCAACAGTTGCGCCGAATGTTGTTATGTCGCGTCTCTGCGACAGAGCCAGGGTATCACTTCCCTGTGCGACTGCCGACACTTTGACATAATTGTCGGTATGCTTCCTTGCCTCGTCGAGCGGACACAGCACCACTGCAGCGGCACCGTCGGTTATCGGCGCACAGTCAAACATCCCCAGAGGTTCCGCGACAGGCCCCGATCTCAGAACAGTCTCCAACGGGATCTCCTTTCTGAATTGCGCTCCCGGATTCAGCGCGCCGTGGAAGTGGCTGTTGACAGCGACGGATGCAATCTCCTCACGCGTCGCCGTTCCTTCATAAATCACTCTTCTGGCTATCATTGCATACAAAGATGCCAGCGTCAGCCCCATTCCGGCCTCCCAGTCGGCATCGGCTGTTGCATCCATTACCGTGTTAATCGAAGTATCATCAAGATCCGTCATCTTCTCGGCACCTCCGACCAGAACAGTATCATACACTCCGGAGGCAACGGCCATTACCGCCTGCCCGAAGGCAACACCCCCAGACGCACCGCCCGCCTCAACCCTTGTGGCGGGTATGTTGTTCGTCGCCATTCCGGAATAGTCGGCTATCAGTGCGTTTATGTGCTGCTGATTTATGAAACGGCCTGCCGACATATTCCCTATGAACAGACAGTCTATCTCGTTTCCCGAGAGGTTTGCATCCTCTATCGCTTTTGTGCCGGCCTCTATGCCTATGCTTCTGAAAGACCTGTCCCAAAGTTCTCCGAACTTCGTTGCTCCCACTCCGATGATTGCTACTTCTCTCATATTATCACTCCGGCATAATGATCATCTTTCTGAATTTTGTGTACAGGCCGTAATCGATGTAAATGGGATCCTGTATAATTTTCCCGACTGTCGGGGCATTCTCTCTCTTGAATTTCAGGATCTCATCGGTGACTGTAATGTCAAAGGCGTCGCTTCCCGCGCCGGAACCGTACGATGTGACGAATATCCTGTCTCCGGGTTTGGCTGTATCGAGCACCGCCGACAGTCCCAGCGGCACTGCGCCGCTGTATGTGTTCCCTATGCTGGGTGTGAGGAGTCCTGTTTCTATCTGCTCCGGTGTGAATCCCAACATGCCTGCGACACGTGTCGGGAACTTTCCGTTCGGCTGATGGAATATCGCATGAGTATAGTCGCCCGGAACGGTACCCATCTCGGCCAACATCATCTTTGCCGCAGATGTTATATGTTTGAAGTACGCGGGGTCTCCTGTGAATCTCCCTCCGTGCAGCGGATACGGCTGTCCCTCTCTTCTCCAGAAGTCGGGAGTATCGGTTGTGAAACTCATGGTTTTATTGATTTTCGCGATGATCTTATCACTCCCGATAAGAAATGCTGCCCCTCCGGCGGATGCGGAATACTCAAGAGCATCTCCGGGTGCGCCTTGGGATGTGTCCGCCCCGACCGCCACGCCGTATTTTATCATGCCGGATGCCACCATTCCCATGCAGACCTGGATACCTGCGGTGCCGGCCTTGCATGCGAACTCCATGTCTGCGGCGGTAAGGGCGGGTGTCGCTTCGATAGCTTCCGCGACGACAGTCGATGTAGGTTTGACCGCGTACGGGTGGGATTCGGATCCGACGTACAGCGCACCTATGTCCCGGGGGTTGACATCCGGAACTCTTGCCATCATGAATCTGGCTGCTTCGGTCGAGATCGTTATGACATCTTCATCGGCACCCGGAACAGATTTCTGATTTATCATCAGACCCTTTCCCATTCCTTTGCCGTCCGCCCCCCATATCCTTCCGATCTCCTCAGGCCTTATCCTGTATCGGGGGACGTATGCTCCATAGCTTACAATTCCTGTATCCATTTGTTTCCCTCTTTTAAAATGTTCATTTTCTCCACGATGTCCTCCACGCTGAGCTTGGTTGTCACCAAAGGTATCCTTTCCAGCTTTGCCAGCTTTACGGCAAGCGGATCGGTCTGCTCCGGCCGCTGATACACGACCATCGCAGGCGTCAGCGGATGTGCCCTTATCGCAACCATGGGAGAACGTCCGTAGTGCACATTCGTGAATATAAGAGCCCTTTCGAGACTCCATCCGTATATTTTCAAATAGTCTTCCGAACCCAGACTGAGAATGGCTTTCAGGGAATCCACTATCGTATACCCGTGGATTCTTTTGGTGGGCATTCTCTCGGTGTTCAGATTCTTGCCGCCGATGGCATCTATAAATCTCTGTTCTTCGATGCCTTCGGAGAATTCATCCATTGCGATGATGCACTCGAGTTTCATGTCCGGCATATACCGGGAGGCCACCGAAGAACCGTCCTCCCTGTCCAATTTGATGAGCGCATCAACCATTTTTCGGACCATGTTAACTCCGGGAGATTTTCTGCGCCCGGATTCATAGTCGCTTATGACTGAGTGCGAAACGCCCATGGCATCTGCAAGCTGATGTTGGGAGAGCTTGAATTCCTCTCTCCATTTGCGTATGGCTTTTCCCGGATCGGGGGACAGGGTTATCTCTCCCGCGATCTTCTCTTCGAATTCATTCACCATTGGGCCGAACATCGATTGACATTATTTAATCATGTCGAATATGTCTAACGGCAATTGACGTAACATTTAATCATTTAATTCTTTTTCGAGGGTTTCGACGACTGTTTGGAGTACCTTGACCCTCGCACACTTCTTATTGCCGGATTCGATGACAGTCCATCGGGCGTATTGTGTATTAGTGGATTCCATCATTGTATCTACGTGTACATCATACTCATCCCATTTGGAACGGTTGCGCCAATCGTCATCGGTTATTTTCCATTGCTTCAGAGGATCGTTCTTCCTTTTTTCGAATCTCTTCAGCTGTTCTTCCCGAGTGATATCCAACCAGAATTTCAGTATGATTGTTCCGCTGTCGGCCATCAAGTGCTCAAAGCTGTTTATTTCTGACGAAGATCTTCCGTATTCTTCGTCCGTACAAAGTCCTTCCACATGTTCGACCATCATCCTTCCGTACCACGTCCTGTCATAGACAGTTATGTGACCCTTCCGGGGGGCACTGCCGCAGAATCTCCACAGGTATGTGTGTTTCATCTCTTCATCGGAGGGGGCCTTTGTCTGAAACACTTCATAGCCTCTCGGATTGAGTGCGTGGCAGAGGTGTTTTATACACGATCCCTTGCCTGCGGCATCCCATCCTTCAAAGCACACAGCCAGCGAACGATCGCTCAGGGACAGATCCATCTGCAGTTCCCCCAGTTTTTCCGACAGTTCGTTTATGGCATCCTCATACGGCGTGCATACGCAGCAGGATTCGGTGCCGTGCCGGGGGTTGGAATAAATACGTTCTATATCAGACAGCGGCGCGGCGGCAGGCTTCCGTTCCAATCCGTCTTCGACAGCTTTTATTATTGTATGTGCCGTTTTAAGCACGGTCTCTCCGACACCCCTTGCGGAGATACTGTTCCACGGAGCATATTCTGTGTCGGTTCTCACATAAACGCGGTCGAACATAACATCCCGATACTCCAGCGGATCTATGTAGTCGGCAGAAAGGAAGGACCTTTTCGGTCCGCCGGAACCATATTCCTGCACGTATTCTCCCGACGGTTCGGCCCTCAGAACTATTTTGATCAGCAGGACACCGTTATCTGTAAGGTACCGTTCGAAATCATTGCATATGTCAAGCATTCTGTCCAGTTCCTTTTCTTTTTCCTTCACGTTGCATTTCTTTATCATCGAGGAGTACCAGGACCTATCGTAGAGGCCGATCTGTCCTTTCCCGGGAGTATGCTGCAAGAAGTCCAGCATCGTCCGGGGGCCGTCCTGATCGGAAGGATCGAAATGTTTATAGCTCACGCCTCTCGGCTCAAGACATCTTATCAGTTCATTGCATACCCTGCCGATCACTCTTCCGCTGCTTCCTTCAAATAAGATCAGCACGGGCATCTGTTTTTGAAGCAAACGCTGCTGCAGTCGGTTCAGACGGGCTACGGTCCCACTCGGGATCAGTGCATCCATGCGCGAGCGATGGATGTATGGGTATTAAATCAGAGTGTACAGATGAACTGAATTCGAAAACCGTTTCTTCCCCTTCTTCTTCCGAACATGGTTGGAGAGAAGAGAATAAAAGCGTCCGTTGTGAAAAAGCGTATGCCGCCGTGCCTGCATACGCAGCGAACGGCGGAGTTTCGATCTTCCGAACATCGCGGTTCTGTAGCACACCCACGATGAATCCATATGAATCGATAGAAAAAGTCGCGGTATCCAGATGTCAAACACCGAGGGAACCGCTGAACACAGTTCGGAAACAGACCTTCTTCCGAAGAGTACAAAGTCCGTGTCTCACGCAAACTCCGTCTATTCTGCAATCCTGCATGTTTGGGCGAGGGGTCCGTCATTGCAGGATCGGCATTATCCGGAACAGGATGTTTCTCGGAGCAAAATAACAGGTGTTCGGGTGAATATCAAAAGAAAAAAGTGATAGAAAGAGAGGAAGAAAAGAAAACGCATAGAAATGCCGAACGGAGATAGAGACCGCCGCGAGTGCGGCGGTCTCTTATGTTCGGAGAACCGGTTATCATATGTTTTCCGGTTTCTTATCAGTCCTTCCTGCGCTTAAGGACGGTATGTCCTGCTGCGGCTGCCGCTATACATGCAAGGAACGCTCCGGCTATGAAAACGGGAATCCAAAGAGGTATACCGTCGGAGGAGTCTCCGCCGGAATCATTGCTGTTTCCCGGACTTGCATCGGGACCGTTTCCGGAACCTTCATTTCCTGAGCCGTTATCCGAACCGTTTCCGATGTCCGCGGAGACGGTTACGGTTACACTCAGGTTAGAGTGTATGTTCCGTATAACGTAAGATCCGTCAGATTGTTTAAGAAGGTCTGCTATTCCGCTTACGGCAGGAACAGCAGAGTATCCTTCGGGTGTCTGTAAGGCAAACGAAAGGCTTCCTCCTCCGGCAACGCCTATCGGCGACGATGATACGGGAGAACCGTTAACGTATACTGTACAGTCAGAACTGAAATCAAACGCAACACGATACTCGATCAGTCCTCCGGCTGCAGTCAGATAGATATTCTTCGTTACTTCCGGTACCGTCAGCGGGTTGGTGCGGGAATCGGAACCTCCGGACCAAGAAACGAATGCGTAACCTTCCGACAGTACAGCGGTTATGACAAGAGTATCTCCTTGGTCTACTGTGAACGGTTCTGCGTACTGTTCTGTACGGATAACAGAACCGCCTCTGATTACAGTGTATCCGAAACCTGATATTCCTGTTTCCTCCGCAAGGGTTACGGTGTATGCCCAGCCTGACTCAGCACCGGATGTGAATTTGGTATCGCTGTATATCAGTTCTCTTCCGGAACCTCCCGCTATGTTGCCGGGACCATAATCCGATGAAACAATATCGGGAAGGAACAGAGACACTATGGTGTCATCGGACATTCCGGGCAGTTTCCAGTCCGTTCCGCTCTTGAAACACGTATCTATTACTCCGTTCGCGATTGTTTTTCCGCCATCGCCGAGTCCGCCTGTTACGGTCACGGATGTCAGGCTGGTGCAGTCACGGAACGCATAGGTGCCAATCTCTGTCACACTGTCGGGTATGACTATGGAGGTCAGGCTCCCGCAGCCGCTGAATGCACTCATGCCAATGGTTTCCACGTCACCTTCTATTGTCACGGATTCCAGACCGGTGCAGTCCTGAAATGCACCGAGGCCGATGGTTATCACGCTGTCTGGTACGACGATGGATGTCAGGCTGGTGCAGTAGGAGAATGCATAGTCGCCGATGGTTTCCACGTCACCTTCTATTGTCACGGATTCCAGACTGGCGCAGCCGCTGAACATACTTCCGCCGATGGATGTCACGCTGTCAGGTATGACTATAGAGGTCAGGCTCCCGCAGCCGCTGAATGCACCCCCGCCAATGGTTGTCACACTGTTTGGTATGGCTAAAGATGTCAGACCAGCCCCTGAAAATGCTTCTTCATCGATGGTTTTCACGCTGTCAGGTATGACGATTGAAGTCAGGCCGGTGCAGCCAAAGAATGCAGCGTAGCCGATGGTTTCCACGTTACCTTGAATTGTCACGGATTTCAAGTTTGAAGTATCCTGAAATGCATTGTTGTCTATGCTTGTTACATTGCCGAGTATCTCAACGGTTTCCAGGGTTTGGTTGCCGAAGAATACTGCGCCGATGGATTCCGCATCGCCGTATATTGTCACGGATGTCAGGCTGTAGCAACCATTAAAATCAGTATCGGAGGATGTCAGGTTGCTAGGTATTGTTAGGAATGTCAGACTGGATTGTGCGAATGCATCATATCCGATAGATGTAACGCCTTCCGGTATGACTATGGAGGTCAGACCAGTCCCCATAAATGCTCCTGCACCGATGGTTTTCACGCTGTTAGGTATGACGATTGAAGTCAGGCTGGTGCATTCAGCGAATGCATAATTGCCGATGGTTTTCACGTCACCTTCTATTGTCACGGATTCCAGATCGGTGCAACCGTAGAATGTATTTTCGCCGATGGTTTCCACACTTTTCGGTATCTCGATGGAGGTCAGGCTGGTGCAGTCCTGAAATGCACCGTTGCCGATGGTTTTCACGTCACCTTCTATTGTCACGGATTCCAGATCGGCGCAACCGTAGAATGTATTTTCGCCGATGGTTTTCACGCTGTCAGGTATGACGATTGAAGTCAGGCTGGTGCATCCAGCGAATGCATAATTGCCGAGGGATGTCACGCTGTTAGGTATGTTTACGGATTCCAGATCGTAGAAGTATCGGAATGCACTGACGCCGATGGACGTCACGCTGTAATCTGTTCCGCCATCCGAACCACCGTCATTCACGGTTGACGGTATCTCCAGGACGGTAGACGCATCGCCACTGTCGTATCCGACTGCGGAAACTTCCGAACCGGAGGCCACGTTGTATTTGACACCGTCGATGGTAAAGGTCGTGACGGCATCCGACTCATTCGGTTCAGAGCATGTCACAAAGAATGCCGCTGCGAGAAACAGAGCAACAGCAAATAATACAGTTATATTCAGACGGCTGGGGAAATTGTAATTTCCCCCCCCCCCCTGTATGGGCGGGCGGATGTTTTTGCGGAAGGAATAATTCCTTCCGGAGATTTAAGATTCATGATGTTTTGCTCCTTATTGTTTTGCCCTAAGCGCATAAGGTGTATTCGAACACTAGAATATATGATTTATGTATCCAGTACCGATGAAACCATCCTCGGAGCAAATATCCCAAGTCCATAATTCTCCTGATACTGTGAACTGTGCATCTGAACAGAACTTCTCTGTGTCCTGATGACTCGCTTCTTCCGTATGCTGTTTCTCCCATATTGCGTTTGACTGTCGGATTAACTGTTTGGGCGGGATCTGCTGTGTACCTCTCTTCATCAAAATGATGCCTTATAATGCCTCGGTTAAACCCTCTGTCTTTTTTCCTTATGTTTCCTTTTGACGGCTCTGCCGTCTCCCCCGTCAGGATCGCGGTCTTTCAGTGAGGTCTTTCCCTTATCTCTGCGTAAGAATGTATTCTGCATCGTATTCTCTGTCTGCAGCCGCAAAGGATAATGCCGAATGAACTTTCTGCAGGATCATCGGTCGGGAATGTTATATCCTTTTTACGTCATGTCTGTCGGAATCCCCACGGCCGCACACGGGTATCATTTCAGTTTCCTCGGTATCATACAGCGGAGGATATTCTTTTGAGAACCTTCTCTCCCTCTTTACTGCGTCCGTATAAGTTATGCTATCCTTTTCGGACCCGTTTCCTCCGGTCTTTTTACGAATGATCATCATACAATCTATTAATGGCCGAGGAATACTTCGGAATCCCCAATCCATCCGGCACCTATCTATCACTTTGATAATGTGCTCCATCATATCTCATTTGGAGGATGACCTCCTTCTGTGCATACGGTTTCCGTCCGGGGGATTCTCTTCTCTGAACAGCAGACAGTCCCTGCAGGATCAAAATGTCAGAAGGAATTATCTTTACCGATGGTTTCGCCGCAGCGACATCCCCCAACTCCCGACTCTGCAATAACAATGTATGATCGACCTCCGATGCTGGCCTGCTGCAACGTTTATATATTAACATTGTTATTGCCAATAACAATGGCATACGATGTGGTTCAGA
>JAIRYF010000070.1 GCA_031267895.1 Candidatus Methanoplasma glyptotermitis | reverse complement strand
GTGGTACGTTCCGAAGTTTACGGTCTGGTTCTCGGCGGATGCGGATCCTCCCGTTACCGTGAGTTTGCCGGATACCGTGTACAGAGCCGTAAGCGTAATGTTCTGGCCGGTAAGAGATTCGGTTAACGAATATACTTCATCGGGATTCGATGTCAGAGAGTATCCCGTTATGGATGCGGTTATGGATAAGTGTGCTCCTTTGAGAACAATGGCGGTATATTCTCCGTTCTCATCGGTTTTTGCGGTGTATGTAATACTGGCAGTCGATACAAGGGCTACGATCACACCCTTTTTCCCGGATTCTCCTCCAGTTACGGTAAGGGTTCCTGATACCGAGAATGTTTCGGTTTCTTCCCACGATCCGCTGTACGTGTATGCTTTGTCGCTGTAAAGCACTGTCCTTCCGCTGTCTCCGGCTATGTTTTCATCAGGAGCATACTCTGAAGAACTGATATCCTGAAGGAACAGATATTTTGTGGGAGTGGTACCGGACAATCCGGGAAGTTTCCAGTTCGCGTCATCTCCCACGCCATCTTTGAAATACTCCTCTATTACTCCGCCCAAGGTTGGAGTTCCTTCAGATCCGCCCGTTACGGTAATAGTTTCCAGTTTGGAGCAGTCTTTGAATGCATCTGTCCCTATGGCCACGCTGTCAGGTATCGTCACAGATCTCAGGCCTGTGCAGCCTTCGAATGCAGCTATCCCTATGGTTTCCACGCTGTCAGGTATCGTCACAGATCCCAGATTGGTGCAGCCTTCGAATGCAGCTGCCCCTATGTTTTTCACGCTGTCAGGTATCGTCACAGATCTCAGGTCTGTGCAGTCTTTGAATGCAGTCTCGCCTATGGCTGTCACACCGTAAGGTATGACAATGGATCTCAGGCCTGTGCAGTACCAGAATGCGTCTGTGCCGATAGTTGTCACGCTGTTCGGTATTGTTACGGATTTCAGATTGGTGCATCTGTAGAATGCGTCTGTGCCGATGTATGTTACGCCAGATTCTATTACGATGCTAGTTATGTCCGTTCTGACGCCGTACCACGGTGACGTGGAGCCGGAATAGCTATAATCACCCATAGCACCGTCACCGGATATCGTGAGAACACCGTTTATGAGAGTTGCTTTCACGCTGCCGCTGTTGCCGGGACCGCAGTACCATGGATCATCGGCGGTACCGGTGCCTGCTGCATCCGACTCATTAGGTTCGGAATACGTTACAAAGAATGCTGCTGCGAGAAACAGAGCTACCGCGAACAGTACCGTTATGTTCAAACGGCTGGGGAAATTATAATTTCCCCCCCCCCCCTGTGTGGGCGGGAGGTCTTGACAGAAGAGGAATAAATGATTCCTCTCAGAAGTTTGATATTCATGATGTTTCGCTCCTTATTGTGTTGATCTAAGGTATAGTCCGGCGTACTGTTATGATTGGATATATAATTCACGTATACTCTCTGCTCCGGTGAAATCCTCTAAATCAATCTTGATTATCCATGAGTCTTCTTGTGCTGTGAGCTATACATCTGAACTCTGGTCTTCCGCAGACTGTGTCACACATCTTAACGCTTGACCATTGAATTCACGGTTTCAGCCAAAGGTCTGCGGACCCATCCCAAACATCCCGTCATCCGCACCGGCCGAAACAACTGTGAACAGAGAAAGTCCCCGTAATGCTGTTCACGCACGGCGGGACGGAGTACAGCATATTACAGCAAATAACGCGGCCGGGTTTATAGAAACAGCGGCAAAACTGCCCGCAAAGAAGAAATGTCGAAGGGAAAGCGAAGATAAAAGAAAGCGAGAGAGACCGCCGAATATGCGGCGGTTCTCATGTTTGTGTTTAGGAAAGGGTTTGGGTTCAAGGCTGTGTTTCTGTTTACGGTCAGTTCTTCCTGCGCACGAGGACTGTGTGTCCTATTGCAGCAACTGCGATACAGCCGGCGAACGCTCCGGCCAGGATAACTGGAATCCAAAGAGGTATACCTTCGTCGGAGTCTCCTGTGGAGTCGTTACTGTTTCCCGGACTTGCATCGGGACCGTTTCCGGAACCGTTATTGCCGGGGCCGTCCGGATCGCTTATGCTGTACGGAGAGACAGTTACTGATACTTTCACGTTCGAATATATGTTCCGCAGAAGGTACGAACCGTCTGCCTGCACGGAAAGATTTGCTATTCCCGATACGATCGGGGATGCAGAGTATCCTTCGGATGTCCGTATCGAAAAGACAAGAGTTCCTTCTCCGGTTACTCCGAAAGACGGAGAAGAGGAAGATACGGGAGAACCATTAGCATATACTGTATAGTAGGAACCGGAACCGAATGTTACATAGTACTCTGCCGATCCTGCGGATGCAGTCAGGATCAGATCCATACGCACGCTTCCGTCCGTCGGGGATACGGGCGCAGGATCCCCTGTCTGATATCCCGATTTGGATGCCGTTATGTTTCCGGATGTACTTGTCGTCAGATTCTTTATGATATAGCTGCCGTCTGCGCCGGTAACTGCGGAGTATGCACCGTCGGATTCTGATTCCAGAATTACCGATACGTCTGCAATCGGACTGCCTTTCGCATCCTTAGCGGTTCCCAATACGGAACATGAAATGATTCCCCACTCATGCAAACTGCTGTATGTGTATTCGGCATCTTTGTAACTCAGTTCTCTTCCCTCATCTGCCGCTATGTTTTCGGGACCGTAATCCAGGGAAACGACATCTCTGAGAGTCAGAGACTTGACGGCATCGGTCATTCCGGTCAGTTTCCAATTTGCTGCCGCACCGTCCTTGAAATACGTATCTATGATACCGCCTGCGGTGATTTTTCCCTCGCTGTCGAGTCCGCCGGTGACTGTTACGGATTTCAGCGAAGTGCAGCCCAGGAATGCATTGGCTTCGACGGATGCCACATTGTCCGGTATGACGATTGAGGTCAGGTCAGAACAGCTCTGGAATGCAGAGTCACTGACAGATGTCAGCTTATTGCCCAGTATTTCGACAGATGTCAGTTTTTTGCAGTTTTGGAATGCACTGGTTCCGATTGACGTTATGTTGCCGGATATTGTCACGGTTTTCAGATTGGTGCAGTAAGCGAATGCCGGTTTGCCGACGGATGTCACACCCTGCTCTATCACAACGGTCTTTATGCTCGTGATATTGGCATGCCACGGTCTGTCGGCAACATCTGCATAATCTGCCATATCGCCGGTGCCGGATATCGTGAGAACACCGGTTTCGTCGTCAAGACTCCATGTCAGATTTCCGGCGGTTCCTTCGGTGACATCAGCATCCGATTCGTTGGGTTCAGAGTACATCACAAAGAATGCCGCTGCGAGAAACAGAGCAGCGGCAAACAGTACCGTTATGTTTAAACGGCTGGGGAATTCAGAATTCCCCCCCCCCCTGGCCGTGTGTTACACCCGGGGAAGAGATAATTCTTTTCGAAGATTTCATATTCATGAGTTTTTCTCCTTGTTGCATCGCACCGTGTCCATTACGGTGCTCGTTCGCGCACCAGCGTACGCGTATATAGAACATACGCCCGTACGGATATCGGCAAGTTCTCCCGCAATGCTGACATTCTCCCCCGCCGACTCATCACCCTACCTATTATCAGACTGAGTTGTGCTCAGCTTGCATACAAACAGCCGCAAAACCAGCCAGTATCCTCAAACAGACGAAAGCATCCGTTTACCGCACGTCTCTCCGACGAAGAACCGGGTACTTACCAAACACAGTTCCGGCATATTCTGTTGCACAATTGATCCCAGGTTGCTGATATGCTGCCGGCAATGCCGGCAGCATCTGTTCCAATACTTTTGTCAGTGTTTTTGACCAAATACTTTCATAAAAAAACCCCCCCCCCCCTCCGTTACCCTTGGCGCGGCGGCGGATCAGATTCTGCGTGCTGGAATGACTATGCAACAGAGTCGTTCCGACAGACAAAGATTTATCCGGGTCCCGCAATGAGGCCATGCCACGATGATGAACATTTTTGAGCTGATATCTGATGATAGACGGGCGAGCTGAGTGGCTGATTTTCCCTAGGGTTGCCTCCACGGGCCGTGTGAACTCTGCTGTTGCGTGCGCTCTGGACTGACCGATCCGGAAACCTACATTGCGAAAGCACTCACCATGAGGACGGAATGCATGAAATAATAGGGGAGGGTCCAAACCAATGCAATCGGAGTCACAGCAGGCATAAGGGGATGAGGCAAGACAGCCCTCACTGCAACTCGCGGAGGAGCCGCAACCCAAAAAGCATGTCCGGCAGAGAGAACATATCACAGAACAGAATTATCCCGACTTTTCTCTTGAAACGATGAAATCCGGTACGGTATGGTTCCCATTATCCGGTACATGCCTGCCATCGGCGCAACGCTTTCAATAAGTGTAAATAAAGCCCAGCTGATAAACGGCTATGAAACCGATTCTGCAGGTCGCTCTGGACCTGATGCAGTTGAATCGCGCGGTGGCGATAGCCCGTGAAGCGGTCGCGGGAGGGGCGGATTGGATCGAAGTGGGCACCCCTCTGATAAAAAGCGACGGTGCCGAGGCCGTGAGGACTGTCCGCAGAGAATTCCCCGGCAGAAAGATAATCGCGGACACCAAGACTATGGATGTCGGCGGACTCGAGGTCGAAATGATGGCCAAAGCCGGTGCCGACATAGTGACGGTGCTGGGACTCGCCGACGATTTTACGATTTCCGAGGCGGTTTCGTCGGGACGGAAATACGGCGCGGAGATAATGGTCGATCTGATCAATGTTCCCGACAAATTGAAGAGATCGAAGGAAGCCGAAAAACTCGGAGTATCCTACATATGCCTTCACATGGGTGTGGATTCACAAATGAGGGGGGAAGGACAGCCGACAGACGTGCTCAGAAAAGTGGCGGAGGAAACATCTGTGCCAATCGCCGCGGCGGGAGGAATAACCGCGGAGACGGTCCAGGGATACATCGAGGCCGGGGCGTCGATAATAATAGTGGGCGGGGGAATAATAAAAGCGGCAGATGTGAGGGAATCCGCTGCGGATATGGTTTCTTCCATGTCCGGAGCAAAGACAGATTCTGCACTTTCAAAAAAATACCGTGAGGACGGGCTGTTCGAAGCGTTCTCGAAAGCATCCACGTGCAACATATCCGATGCTTTCCACAGAAAGGGAGTCATCCTGGGCCTGCGGCCTTTCATCGCCGAAGGTGTCAGGATGGTCGGCAGAGCCCTGACGGTCCAGACAGCCAACGGAGACTGGGCGAAACCTGTAGAGGCGATAGACCGCGCAAAACCAGGAGATGTCATCGTCATTGACGCCGGCAATGCTCCGGTGGCCGTCTGGGGAGAACTTGCCTCGCACTCCGCCGTGACCATGGGTGTTGCGGGAGTCGTTATCGACGGGGCCATAAGAGACATAGACGACATAAAAAGAATGAAATTCCCGGCTTTCGCAAGATCGGTGGTCCCGTGTGCCGGCGAGCCGAAGGGTTATGGCGGCATCGGAGCGGAAATCACCATAGGGGGGCAGACGGTGCGCACGGGGGACTGGATCGTCGGCGATGAGTGCGGACTCATGGTTATCCCCAAGGAGACTGCCGTTGAGGTGGCCAACAGGACAGTGGACGTTCACGAGAGAGAGAACCGCACCAGAGAAGAAATAAAAAGAGGTTCCACGCTTTCCAAGGTCAACGAACTTGCAAAGTGGGAACCTGTGAAATGAGATCAGATGTATGCCGATCTCTTCTTTTTTGCGGATACTCCGGATCTCGGTATCTGGCCGCTGTCCATCTTCATTGCAAGATCGTTGAGCCTGGCTATTCTGTCATCCATGGGAGGATGGGTGCTGAACATCTTTGTGAACAGACTTCTCTTCCTTACGGGGTCCGAGATCCACATGTCCGCGTAGCTGCTGCTGTCGTACTCATTGCGCGGAGAATTTACGCCTGTTTCTATCGACCTGAGCGCACGCGCGAGCGCACGGGGATTGCCTGTTATCCTGGCACCCGTCTCGTCCGCGAGGTATTCGCGGCTCCTTGACACGCCGAGCTGAACAAGAAGCGCGGCAATCGGCACGGTTATGCTGAGGGCTATCGCAATGACATAGCTGAGAGCATTCTTGTTATTGTTACCGCCGAACATAACCGCATATATAGCATATCTTGAAAGATACGACAGAACCGCAGCCATAGTCGATGCCACCGACATCACAAGGATATCTCTGTTCCGCACATGGGCCATCTCGTGAGCGATTACGCCCTCCAGTTCATCATCCGGAAGCAGACTGAGGAGACCTCTCGTCGCCACGACGGCCGCATTCTTCGGATTCCTCCCGGTGGCGAATGCGTTAGGCATCGGCAGTTCCGAAATACCGACTTCGGGCATGGGCACGCCGGCTTTCGCGGCGACACCCCTGACAATCGCGTGCAGTCTCGGTTCCTCTGCCTCAGTCACTATGCGCGCCCTGTTTGCTCTGAGCGCACTGCGTTTGGAAAAGAAATATGCGTACAGATTGAACACGACAGACAGACCAAGCATCATGATCAGACCCAGCCACATGCTGTCAAATAAGTAGCCTATCGCAGTTCCCACTGCCAGCAGAATGAGAGTCATCATAACGAACATCGCGGCCGTTTTAAGATGCCATTTCATGTTATCACTCAGTTTGGGTACAAATGCACTTGTATTTAATACTGCTGTTATCACGGAATTGTGTTTGGAATTCTGCTGCCGATCTTAACTCTCCATACACCGATCGACACCGGATCAACAGAGGCTGCGCGTCCGCCGCCACGTCATATCGGCGGAAACATCTTCACATCCAGAACTTCGTACATTGAATCGATGAATGCAGCGCAGAATATAGGATAATGTTCTGTTCCGGCGGCATCCACGAATATATTAGAGTTTTCGAACATTATCCAGCGGCCGATACCGCCGACGGACTTTTTCAGAGTCTCCATGGACGGTGATATCTTCCCGGATCCGGATTTGACCTCAACAGCAGTGAGGGTATTCACCGGATCCAATATAAAGTCGATCTCCATCTTCCCTTTTTTCTCATAGTACAGAAGGGGATATCCGTTCTTTGAAAGCATCTCCCCAACGATGTTCTCTGCCGCTGCGCCCTCGTTTACCGATCTGTCTTCGTTGAGGATGCCCATTGCGGGACCTTGCCCCAGCATGCACATCAGAAGCCCTGTATCATTCATGTAGACTTTGAACGCACCGTCCCTGATGTTGAACATCAGCGGCTGTGCCGGCTGCGTCATATTGCGGCAGAAACTGATTATCCCTGCGTCGAAAAGCCACTCCAGAGCATCTTCATACTCCCTTACTCCGACATTTTTCCTGTTCTCAACATCCGTAAACCTAAATTTCTTACTCCTCCTGCTGAGCTGAGCGGGGATAGAATCGAAACATTTGGCCACTTTGGTCTTGATAGGGACGGGAGCATACTGCATTACATCCCCCCTGTAACCGTTCAGGATGTCCTGCTGCACATCCCTGACTGCCCCCAGACTGTTGGTTGCGAAGAGCGTTAATATCGCTTTAGGCATACCTCCGGTCAGCATATACTGTGTGAAGAAGTGCTCCATCCTCTTCAGAACCGACTCTTCCAGCGGGATCCTCATTCTGATGCAGTCTCTTATTTCGGCGATGTATTGTTCCGATATACCGAAAGCCCAGAGGAATTCCTCGAAATCCATGGATTTCATACTTACTTTGTGCTCGTATCCGACAGGAAGCTGGAATCGGTTCCCGTAGTTGAGTCCAAGAAGGGAACCCGATGCCACAACATCAACGGTACCGTCAATGGCCAGCGGCTTCAGTGCGGCCCTGGCATCCGGACACCTTTGGATCTCGTCCAGGAATATCATCGATCTGCCCTTCTCCGCCCTGAACGCGGGGAAATAACCGCTGAGTTTGTTCAGTACGTCCTTCGTCTCAAGACTCCCGTCAAATATGGCTGCGTATTCCGGATTTATGGCAAAATCAAGATGCGCATAGTAATCATAATTGGAGCGTGCGAACTCATCGATTATGTATGTCTTGCCGATCTGCCTTGCGCCTTCGATCAGAAGACAGACCTTTCCCGGATCGTTCTTCCATCGGAGAAGAACATCCGTCATCTTTCTTCTCATGGGCGAGTGAACGCACAGCGAAATATATCTACTTTTTCCATGTAAAAAATAGATTTTAAACTACTTTTTCTGAGATGTGCACCATATCAGAGTTCAACGCTCACCGACGATCCCACGTAAAAATCGTTGACGCCTTTCAGACCCAGAACCGTTCTGAGATACGTCATGCCGTTCTGGCCGGTGCAGTGGTTGAGATAAAGCTCCCTGCAGTTCCTTTCCGAGAACAAAGACGCTATGGCCTCGGCTCTCTGCCTCTCCTTCCTGCCGATGTGTACCCCGCCGATGTACATTACGGGATACGATCCAAACTCACTCCTGACTGCTTCGGTTATTTTGTCCGCTCCCGCGTGCGAACACGCAGCGATAACAACCGGCCCTCTCTTCGACCGTATGACCAGAAACAATTCCTTCAGACCGTTCCCGATATCCATGGGATACGAAACGAGGATGCCGTCGGCTATCTCCATCCAATCTTTGATTTCGTAGATGTTCGCTCTGTCCGACAGATCTTCCGGAATACGGATGCATTCGGGACCTGAACGTTTTTTGGTTTCCGCCGCAGAACATGGGGCGTATATGCCCAGTGCCTTCTCTCTGTCTCTCAGAAGGTCTTCTATCCCGCCGGTATGTCCGGCATGGATGTGCGATATCACCGCTTTGTCGATGTCGTCTGGTTTTATATCAAGAAACATCATATTGTGCAGAAGGTGCTTTCCTCTTCTGCCGGTATCGAAAAGTATCTTCAGGCTGCCGGATTCCACCAGAACGGAAAATCCGTCCGACCCGATCAGCGGGGTGCCTTCCAGTGCGCCCTCGTCGCAGACGCTGGTTATCTTTGCCTGCATATTATCGTCCGCAGTATGGCATCCGCATTGAATAATGTTTCACTCGGAGCTGCAAAGCCGCCGGAATATTTTCCGCTGTTACGTTCTGTCTCCCTTTTCGGATATGATCCAATACCCGGATTTGTCCGAACCCCTGCGGAGAAGTCTGCCCTGCTCCCGCAGTTCTCTGATGTGGCGTTCGACGGTGCGCTGCGACTTATTCAGCCGTGCGGCGAGATCTTTCGCGGAAAGAGTCGGATCGCGTTCGAGATTCAGCAGAATATCTGATTTTACACCGACATTTACACCGACATTTACACCGACATTTACACCGACATTTACACCGACATCGATACCGTCAGCGGTTTTGGCAGCAATATCCACATATTTATGCAGCGAATTTTCAATCGCGTCGAGCATAAAGTCCACAAACGGGCGGCAGTCCGTCTCCCCCGAATGCGAATCCTGCAAAGCCCTGTAGTACAGTGCCTGATTGTGACGCACGAGCGTTTCGACCGGCATCCACTCAAACAGCGGGTTCCACTTCGAAAGTATCAGCGTCTGCCACAGCCGTCCGATTCTGCCGTTGCCGTCGCGGAAAGGGTGGATGTATTCGATCATAAAATGAACGGCGGAGCTTTTGATAAGCGGGTGCGCTTCGCTTTTGCTTCCCCAGCCGAGAAGTTCCTCCGTCAGACGCGGTACGTTTGAGGGGGCCGCTCCCCTGTGCATAACGGCTCCGTCGCTCCGAACTATCGCCACATCAACGGATCTGAATGACCCGGACTCTTCCACAAGTCCATCGGTCATAAGAGAGTGGGCTTTCAGGAGATCATCCGCATTCCAAGGGTTCAGGTCCGCCATCTTGCTGTATGCCGTCCAAGCATTCTGTACTTCCATTATATCTTTCGGCGGACCCCTGACCGGAATCCCGTTGATTACATCGGCAGCCTGTCCGAGCGTGAGTCTGTTGCCCTCGATCGCGGTCGACGCGTGAACGGACATAATACGATTAAGTTTCCGCAGACGCAGTACATCCCCGCTTTGTTCCTCGCTTATTTTTACGCGTTCGAGCAGAGCATGTATGCTGCCTATTCTTTCATGCCACGACGGTGATTCAGTGTAGAATTTATTCGCGCTCATGTCCTTCCCGCTCTTAAAATTCGGCTAATGCTGCCCGTTTCCGGCCCTTCTTCAGGCATATCGTATGCATTCATACAATAACCTTCCTCAAACGGCGGCGGTCCGCCTTGGCATCGGATTCCGAGTTCCGCGGCCGGTTCGTCCATCACGGTCTTGCCCGTATCCGACAACGGGTAAGCAGTTTTATCATCGGTTTCGATACAGTGAATCAGGTATTTCCCTGCATATCCTGTTCACGCCGTCCGCGTCCATCTTTCCGGTTGACAGCAGCATTCTGATTTTATTGGGGACCGTGTTGATCGACATAACCGTTCCGGGCCTTTCCGGATCGTCGATGTAGTCGGTTTCCAGCATGAATCTCACGGAACCCTTTCCCAGAGCTTCGTTTATGTTCTTCTTCGACGCGGGGATTGACGGCATGACCCCGTATGTCTCATCATCTCTTACAAACGGGGGCGATGAGTGTTTTACCACCAGCCCAGGGTCCATGCCCGCTCTCTTTGCCATTTCCGAAAGGGATCTGTTGGTATCGGTCGTTCCGGACTCGCTGTGGATTATAACAGGACAGTCCAGTTCTTTTGCGCATTCCATTCCTCTGAGAAGTATCCTGTCAGAGGCCTCCCGTATTTCATCCGGAACATCGAAATGCGGCCTTCCGATCTCTCCGATCGCACATGCTCTTCCGTCCGCGACGGCCTTCGCCGCAATCTCCATTCCCTCGATCATCATTTCTTCCGCCTTCTCCGGACCGTAATGCTCGGAGAGCGGGATTATCAGAACGGGATACGGCCCGACGGCGACGTTAACTTCCAGATTAGTTGCCTCGCGCGTTCTGCCGGCCATGGAAAACGTTACCTCGTACGAGCGTCCGAAGTCATTCCCCTCCATTATCGGCACCTGCCTGTACGGCAGCGTTACGAGAGTGAAGCCGGTCCCTCCGGCCGCCTCGAACTCCCTCGCAGCATCAACATTTCTGCCGGCCGGGTCCATGTGCACATGGTTGTCGTAGACGGGAATCCTTTCGGCCATATCGGTGAAACGGCGGACAATATAATTATACATTATCCGATCCGAGTACGCCATGGATGCCAATTCCCGTTTTCTGCTGAAATCCTTCAGGAAATACTACAAAGAGAATCATCCGATTCTTCCGGACCGTTTCACCAAAAGGGAATTCGGTTTCATGTTCTTCGACAGACAGATGGTGCAGAGACATATGGGGTTCCCCAACCCCGAAGAACTGAACAGATTCATGATCGCACAGGTACCGAGCCACAGCTACTATTCAACGGCATACTACAGGAAACCGAGTGCCCCGACGATGGACGAGAAGGAGTGGCTCGGCGCAGATCTGATCTTTGACCTGGATGCCGATCATCTCGAAGGCGCGGATAAGATGTCGTATTCGGAGATGCTCGGTAAAATCAAGGAGGAAATGATCAACCTCACCGACTCATTCCTTTTTTCTGATCTGGGGTTCGGCGAAGATAATGTGCACATAACCTTCTCGGGCGGAAGGGGCTATCATGCGCACATACCTTCCAAGGACGTACTCACCCTCGGGACGCACGAGAGAAGAGAACTCGTCGACTACATAACATGCTCCGGACTCAGCATAGATTGGGTGTTCCCGTTCCAGAAGGTTGTGACATCTCAGCTGAAGACCGCCGCCGGCAGCAGAACAAACGTCGCAAAAGACCGTTTGATACCGCCGCCGGAGGCCGGGGGCTGGAAGAGAAGAATGCGGAACGGGCTGATGGACCTCGTCAACGATTTCTGCGATCTTGATCCGAAGGTTCTCCGCAGGGCGTACCCGTCCATAACATCAAACAACAGCACTTTGACCAAGATGCAGGATGATGTGAGATCATCCAGGAAGGTGCTGTTCGACAAGAACAACATGGCATCGATGAGCCGCGGAACCCAGGAGATGCTGGTTAAGATAATGGCGGAGGATATCGCTCCTTCCCTGTCTGCGGAGGTCGATAAGCCGGTGACCCCTGATATAAAAAGAATAATACGTCTTCCAGGTTCGGTCCACGGAAAGACCGGACTGAGGGTTACACCAATAACAAGACAGCAGCTCACCGGATTCGATCCCCTTCGGAATGCCGTTCCCGCGTCGTACTCCGATGACCCCACGAAGATCACCCTGAAAAAGAATTACGAATTCGACATGAAAGGAGAACATTTCTCACTGTCCGGGGAGACGGAAGTTCCGGAATTCGCCGCGGTCTTTCTGGTCGGAAGGAAGGCCGCCGACTACGGATATATTTCAGAGAAAAAGGAATCAATTTTCTGAGAGAGTCTGTTCCGGCAATTGCGGAAGCGGCCGTATGCTATTGCCTGGGTCCGGGGCCGGGACATGCCGTGAAAGCCCGGATTCGGAGTTGCAGGCAACTTCAAATTTAGGTTCGAATTTATCAACTGTCGATGTCAGGTTCTAAAACTGATGTCCTGAACCAAAATTGTTTTCTTGTCATAGATAAACCGATCCATTAGGACACTTCTACTTTCTGCCAGCATTCCGCCCATGCATCATATCAGAACATTACCTATAGAACTCAGGTTATAAACCTCACATAAACAAAAGTATCAATTTGGTACGGTTACGCCATTGTATTCCATACAATCCGAGGATTTAGGCTTCGAACCCAGCTTTCCCAGTGCTTCGGCGATCCCGCGGATCGCTTATGTCTAATAATTACAACTGTCAAACTCGGGTTAAAACATTGCATTTCAGTCCGCATAATTTTCTGTGCGATCCTTGATGATCGTTTCGACATCAATTCCGCGTAACTTACAGAGGCCAAGGTCGATAGAAACATAATTCTCGCCTGTCTTCCTATTTACGTTTACCTTTTGGCGTATGGCATTTTCTCCGAAGACACTCTCCAGTTTGGGTTGTTTTTCACATGAATGCTTAATATCTTATCAAATCCTATTCGCAATATACTTGCACCGGATATACAGTCCCAAGGTATCGGACCGAGCATAATGTTACTGTTTAATGTGAGTCCCTCATCATCAATGATGAGCATCTCTTTTTTAGAACGGGTGTAGGGCAGGGCTATACTCAGCAGAATGAAAAAGCCAAACAGCGATACTGTCACCATTATACTGAATTCCGTCAGCAGTAAGGCGATTATGCCGGATACAACCGTTGCCACTGTTGCGAATACAGATACAAACAGTAATACACTGTGGCGTTCGATTGTTATTTTTGTCATCAGTCAATACACTCCCCGAAAGAGTTTTCATAATTTGGGTTCGAAAGTAATCCTCATATACCTGAGTAATTACAATGCCCGCAGGGCAGGGTACACTCGAAAAAGACCAGAGTTTTCATAATTACGCAAACTTTTCAGGACTTTTCTCTTCCCCCGTGTTAAATTTAGGAGAACCATTGCAGTATAATGTGCGATGTGCTTTTCCACAGTCCGCAAGCTCACTTCATTATCGGTTCCCGGCAGTTCCCTCAGCTTTACAATTGTAATTTCTTTTCCGTAAAATGAACATATGCTTGCTACGC
>JAIRYF010000066.1 GCA_031267895.1 Candidatus Methanoplasma glyptotermitis | reverse complement strand
TTGAGGGGTTCGAAGTTGGAATAGATACGTCTGAGAGAGTGTTTGTTATCGTAAGCGTAAGTAACTGTCAAATTCTGTAACGAAGCAATAATAAATTTTGCAGATTTGGAACGGATTTCAGGAATCTCATACCTTGCCATGGATACAGTCATCTGAGCAAGGAAACATAATAAGAGGGTTCCATGAACCGCATTATCCGACCATACCCTCAGCGGTTTGAGATCGATTTGATTCTTTAATGATTCAATGAGCTTCTCCACAGTATCCCGTTTACGGTAAATGCGGAGAACATCCGAAGGACATCGGAAGGTGTCAGATTCTCGCTGCATTCTAGTTTAAAAAAATCCTTCTCTTCCGTTGGATAACTCTTTGCGCACGTACTCCAACGCTTCTCTGTCATCGGAAAAGAATCTTCCCTGTATACCGACGTTTACTGATATCAGAGGATTCCTTATTCTTCTGATGACCGTCTTGGATACTCTCAGCGTTCCGTCTGCTTTCATCCTCATTGTTTCCTTTGCGTCAAGAACGCATCTTTCCGCTTTCCCTTCCGGTACCTGCATCTTATCTTTGTATAACTTCTCCGAGAAGAACAGATATACCGTTCTTCCGGAAGATCCGAACATTCTCCTCTGACAGTACACCATATTCTTACAGTCAACAAGGACAGCATCCTCTTTCCTGAACTTTGATATCAGTTTATCATCAGAAACGTTCATCTTCTTCCTTGTAACATATCTCATACCTTTCCCGGAAATGATATCCAAAACCTGCTTAGTATCTCCGCCGGCATCGAACACGAACATGGAATTCTCTTTCAGCTCACCGATGATATCATTGACCATCCTTACGAACTGAATAGGATCCGCAGTGTTACCTTCCGCAACCGTCATATGAAACGGAATATTGACCGGATCCCGAAGATCTGCGATACCGACGTTCACCTGTCTCAGATCCGGTCTCTTATCACGGGAATACCCGAAACGGAACAGTTTCGTTTGTTTCGAATAGACGGAAACAGACGCAGTATCGATATTAACATCCGTATGTTCAAGATCACAAAGAGAGAACAAAGAATCCCTTACTTTTGATAGTATCTCCGGCATACTCTTCCCGACAGTCTCAACAGCTCTGTTCAGAGTCCTGCTGCTTACTTTACAGCCGATACCAAGTTCATTCCTTCCGCCGAATACAGCCATCTTCCGCATCCCTCTGTAGAATAGTTTTCCATTAAGCGATAAGAGATGATCGCACAAACCAATGGGAAAAGAGGCTCTCCCTTCAGCTTCAGTCCGTTTAGATATTCCCCGAGGCCCAACTTCTTCAGATATTCCTTCACGAAAGCTATCGTTCCTGTCGGCAGTGATTTATTCATGTTCGGCTCTAAGACAAATGTCTTGGGCCGAAATAGTTTTTTTGTCACAGATAAAATGATTCACTCAAGACACTTTTACCTTACGCCAGCATCTCTGCCTGTGCATCATATCAAAACATCACCTGTCGAACTCAGGAAATAAAAATAATTTAGCGGTTAAGTAGTTTGCATATATGCCTCCATAGGCACTTTCCGCTTTGAATGTAGGTAAAACAATATGCTGAAAATAAGATGCACGACCATCCCAAATCCAAACATCATTATCACGAAGTCAATCGAGGCAGTGAAATATCCTGTGAGGAATAGCGAATATACAATTCCGTAATATCCAATGTTCACTGTTATTGATATTCCAAATAGGTACCATGTTTTCCCTACTGACACCAAAATACCATCAAATACTGCCGCAAGAGCATATGCGATGTAGAATGGTACAAGCAGATACAGAATATTCAAAATGCCATCTGGATCCTGTGCATGAATGATATCAACAAACATAACATCCCAAAGAGGCACACTGCATAACCAAATTAGAGCGATAATCGCAACATAAAGCAGATAATTGTATATGCGGCGGTAACCTTTGTAGTAGTCTCTCTTCACGATTTCGACAAGAGCAACTATTGGTATCAAAAGCCACCCCCAAATGAAATTGTTTGCAAGCCAATAAATCCCTACTGATGAAACCTCATTGATTATCTTTACAACAATGAGCATATAGATGATATTGTCAAGGAAGATTTGACCTCCTGAAAATAGGCCAGTGCGCCCCCATTCCTTAAAAGTTTCTTTTTCAAATTTGAATCTATGTGTCAACAGTTTTTCTCTGCATAAAAGTATTAAAGAAACTATGGACAACACTGCACTCACAATTATGTTCGTTTCTGCAAGACCTATAACTCCATAGTCAGGGATCAGGATCAAGTTTCCGATAGACAGCATTGCTACTTTTGCAATCAGCAATGCAACGATGTACTTCCATTTTCCTTGAACCACAAAAACAACGTATAGGAAAGAGCTTACGAATTCGAGAACGAATCCTATCGTTTCAAGCTGCAGGTAGAAAATGCTCTCGTCTGGAGCACCCATGTATGATGATAATGAGTTTGCATATAGGTATATGAAAAGTGATACAACACAATAAATGGTGAATCCTGCAACCATTAGTTGCATTATTCTAGATTTGAATTCATCTTTGTTTTTTGTCACTCTATTGAAAACAAAGTACAGAGGGACAATGAGAAACGCCAGTATAGTTTCATTTATAAGGTCGAACCATTCTATCTGTCCCGCTACATTCAGAAGATCGTTGTCCAATCCAGAGATCAGATTATCCACGATAAGCTGGTTAATACTCGGTACAAAACAAAAGGCTATCAAGGCAAAAAATAGGATAAGGTCCTTTCTGCTGAATCTTCCTTCCGTTAACCTTCCTCTAATATTTTTAAGTTTTAAGGAAGTATTCAAATAATCAATTCCAAATACAATTTGTGTGCCGACAGGCCAATACTACATTTCTTTTTCATTTCCAGACTCCTGTTGAGCCCAATCAGTAATTCTAAAGTAGTCTGGTTAATGCAGACAAACACCAGTGTGTGCCAACACAATTGGGCTATACTTTTCGTAACTGATCATGGTCACTGTGCAATTATGCAAATGATAGACACAATCTTGGGTATTAAATATATTTCACACAATTTGTCGGTCCTCTTCTGAAGAGTGTGGATTTCTTGTAGACAGACTCTGATACCTGTTCATGGAAGATGCCGAATTAGCGGAGTTCATGTTAGGTATCAGAGAGCCTTGGAAGGTTACGGAAATATGGCACGTAACGGAAACAGAGAACGAGATACACATACGGGCGGACGTACCCATGGGTTCTTCGGTTCCGTGTCCGTGCTGCGGGAAGATGTGCAGAGTCCACGACCGGCCCAACGGCAGAATCTGGCGGGACTTGGATGCCTGGAGCTGGAAAACGTATATCCATGCAAGGATACCGCGTTCCGACTGTCCCGAACACGGAGTGAAACAGATCGACATACCGTGGGCGAGACCGAATTCCCGATTCACTCTGATGATGGAAAGCTTCATCATGGCATTGGCCGAAGAAATGGCGGTCGGGACTGCGGCGAGGAAGATAGACGAGTACAGCGGAAGAGTATGGACTGCGGTTAGGGCAAAGGCCGAAGAACTTCTCAGCGGACTGAATCTCTCCGGCACATCCAGGGTCTCCGTCGATGAGAAATCGTTCAGCGGGAGAGACTTCATCACCGTATTTGCCGACACGGACACCCGGAAGATCATATTCTGTACGGCGGGGAAGGATTCCGAGACCGTCAGGAAATTCAAAGAATTCCTGAAAGAACACGGCGGAGATCATCTTAACATAACGGATTTCAGCTGTGATTTCGGTTCTGCTTTCATATCAGGAATAAGAAGACATTTCAGAAATGCCAAGATAACATGCGACCGCTTTCATCTGGTAAAACTTGCAAACGAAGCGCTTGCGGACACGAACTGCGGAGTATTGAAACTCACGGTCAGCCGGATGAAGGCGAAGTATCTTATGCTGAGGAACGACGGAAACATGTCTGAGAAAGACCGGGAAAGAAGAGACATGATATGCCGGGACAATGAGGTGCTGGGCATAGCGTACAGACTGAAAGAATCGTTATGTTCGGTGTATCTTCCCGGCGATGTGTATTCCGCGGAACAGCACCTGAAGGAATGGATAAGATGGGCGGGGATGACAAAGCTGAGACAGTTCGTCAGACTCGCAGAGACCGTCAGGGAAAACATGCCGTATATTCTCCAGTGGTTTCCGTCAAAACTGACCAACGGCATGATGGAAGGCATAAACTCGCTGATCTCGGTGATTAAGTCAAGGGCGAGAGGGTTTCATTATCCGGAGAACCTCATCTCGATGTGCTATCTTGTCAGCAACCGAAACAGGGGAGGTTTTCACAGGAACTATGCGAGAGTGTCCTGATCAGTCCGGGCTGTGCCCGGACTGATTTCCACACTCTTCAGAAGAGGACCGTATATTCGATGGCAATATTCAGAAACTACTCCCGAAGTACCTGATTCTCTCTTTCAGTTTTTCTCCGATACATTTTCTTCGGATGTGTTCTTACAGTCCGATACGGATCGAAAGGTGTAGAGATGTGCGCAGTCAAACGGCATATCACTGCAAACGGCCGTATATGTTTCAATTCTCATTTCCCCGAATATTCCCGTCCGAGAGGAGCAGAATACCGTTTGCCGAACAGAAGAGCAGAGTTCACCCGAACACAGCCTCCCCGACACACCGATCCGGATAAATCTCTGCGAATGCCGGTCATTCGCGCAGCACATAGGAAAGGAAAGCTGTAACACCTGCCGGACACAGTTTCAAATTGGATAGATTCATAAAGGACAATTGCACAGGGGTCTGTGGAAGTTTATTTGATAAACTCTCACGAAATTACACTCAAACACGTCCAAATTGACTCTGATTGCCATCCTAAATACTATTTTTCCTGCGTCCGAGGCCGTGCCGAACCCGGACAAATCTGACGATCTGGGGGCATTGAGTTGACAAATCAACACGTTTATATACGTCGTCTCGGTTAGGGGACTCTTATCCGTCCAAAGGATAGGAATCAGTTTAATGTCAGCAGAATCAAGCAGCCTGCATTGGTCCAACATAAGCAAGAAAACCAGAGTCTCGATCATGATAGGTCTCTCTCTCGGTATGTTCATCGCATGTTTGGATGGGACCGTTATGGCAACAGCCATAAACGAGATACTTAAAGACTTCAACGGATACGGGGAGTACAGTTGGGTGTTCACTGGATTTATGCTGTGCGAGACTATCATGATACCTCTTGCCGGAAAACTGTCCGATCAGTACGGCAGGAAGCCCATATTCATGATAGGGCTTGCAGCATTCCTCGTGGGTTCGCTTCTTTCAGGGCTGAGCGGCAACATGACTCAGTTGATAATATTCCGTGCGATACAGGGTATCGGCGGCGGTATACTCATACCTGTGGCGACCGCTACTGTAGCCGATCTTTATTCTCCGTCTGAAAGAGGGAAGATACAAGGTATGCTGGGATCTCTCTTCGCTGTGGCCATGTGTGTCGGCCCCTTCATAGGCGGATATATAACTGATAACATCAGCTGGCACTGGGTTTTCTTCATCAACCTCCCGATCGGAGCGGCCGCATTGTTATTCTGTCTGAAAAAGTTCCCGAACCCCGAGATCGAGGAAAAGGTCCATGTGGACTACATAGGGATGGCATTGCTTTCCGCATTCCTGCTGACCCTGTTGCTGTTCTTCACATGGGTCGGAGTCGATTTCCCATGGGTAAGCATTGAATCAGCGGTAATGGTGATCGTCGCCGCCGTTCTGATAGTCATGTTTATCAAAACAGAGTTCAGAGCAAAGGATGCAGTAATACGGCCCGGTCTGTTCAAGAACAAAATGTTCATATGCTGCGCGGTGACGATGCTGATTTTCGGAATGGCCATGATGGGTATTATGACTTACATGGCGGTGTTCATGCAGGCGGTGGTCGGCATATCCGCAACCAATACAGGGATGATTATGCTCCCTATGGTCGCAGGTATGATGATAACATCCATGCTTAGCGGTTTCACGGTCCGCAGAACCGGGTACAGACCGTGGCTCATTGCCGGACCTATAATAACCGCATTCAGTATGGTCATGCTCTCGACACTCGGCAGGGGCAGCGATACAACTGTAGCTATACTCTTCCTGTTCGTGTTGGGGGTTGGGTTCGGATGCGTAATGTCAATAGTGATGATAGCCACGCAGAACAGTGCAAAGGCGGGGGAGATGGGTATGGCCACTTCGACCGTCAATCTGTTCAGATCTGTCGGCAGTACCGTTGCCGTCGGAATATTCACCACGATAATAAACGGAAGGATAGCGACGGAACTGGCAGAAAGATTGCCAGGCGGCATCTTTGATGCAGTCCCGCACTCCACGTCTATAATGAACATACTGTCCTCGGTGGCGGATCCATCTCAATGGGGGTCGCTTCCGCAGGTTCTTATCGATTATTTTCAATCAGCTCCCACTCATGTCATGGACTTCGCCAATTCCATACTGGACTCCTACGGAGGAAGTGTGACGTTCGCATTCCTGTGCAGTGCTGTGGTCATGCTGTTGGTCCTGGTCGCAGCATTCTTTATGAAGGGCAAGCCCCCCGAGGAGACTGAAATTGCCGATAGTGCTGCAGATGCCATATCCGCTGCCGAGGATTTGGTCTCCTGAACAAACACGAAGAGGGGCCGTGTTTCGGCCCCTCTCCATTACCCTTTTTGTAATCAGATACTGAGATGGTCAATGGCTCAATGCCAATAATCCGGCATCCCGCAAAGTGAATGAATAAACAACAGCCGTGCGGGCCGCACGGCGATTTGAATCTTACTCCATAAACAAAAAAGAGGCTCCGAACCGAAGAGCGGAGGAAGAATCTGACTTATCTTCGGTTCGGATGAACTGCCACGGTTGGAAGTATCATCCATCTATAGAACATATCTGATATATAAATAATTACATTGAAGGATCCCTAACGCAGATTATAAGCAAATCGTGCCGTCATACAATCCCAACATAAGACCGTGCAGATAGAAACATACCTCAGCCAACACAGAGGAGTCAGCAGAGAACCGCGGAGTCGGCCGCACGCTTTGAGGATATCCGGAAACGGACATTTTTGGAGCCGCTGCGGAGTCTGCGTACCTGCATCTGCCGATTCCGATAACATTCACCTTTGTTCTCAAAGCATGCAGAAATATCAAAATCGATTGGAATTTCAATCATTCTGTTCAATATCGAGTCGAATCTAATTGACAGCAGAATCATAAACAGGAATCTGCAGGGCATGAGACCGTGTACTCAGAATATCCGCCCAATTAAAAGTTGGTCCGCGCATTCAGGTTTGCAACTTCAAATGGCACAGACCGACGTATGATGGAAAGGGAAACAGATAAAGATTTTCCTGTCCGGACGGCCGTGCC
>JAIRYF010000065.1 GCA_031267895.1 Candidatus Methanoplasma glyptotermitis | reverse complement strand
GCGTACACCGTATCCGGAACCGTAACGGTAGTCGGACCGGCATCCAATGCCGGTGTCCCCGTGACTCTCGGATCGTACACTGCGAACACTGACGCAAGCGGAGATTACGTCATAACCGGAGTTCTCCACGGAACGACAGGGGACATAACCGCATCCATACCAGGGTACACCCAGACCGGTACGGCATCGGTAACATCGATAGCCGGAAACGAAACAGGTAAGGACATTACTTTTACGGTATCCGTTCCGTCGTCTCCGGTACAGTATTACCGTGTTACGTTCGATTCCGGTCCTGATTATACCATACAGGCAAACGGCTCTTCTCCGTCTTTGCCGATACGTGTTGCAGGAGGAGGAAGTCTTTCCTTCACGGTACAGACATCCGAAGGATACTCTGCGTCTCCTGATATAGAAGGAATAGCACTTCTTTTCGAACAGTCTGACGGATCTTATGTGATATCCGATATACATTCGAATGTTCATGTAACCGTGACCGTCTCCGCAGACAGCAGAAGCGGTCCGGACGATGATGATTTGGGAGACGGCAGCGATAATGGAAATGGTTCAGGAAACGGTAACGGTTCCGGCAGACACTCCGGAAACGGCGGAATACCGTATTGGGTTCCAGTTCTCATAGCCGCAGCGTTCCTTGCCATGATAATATGGATGTTCTTCTTCCTTAAACGCAGGAAGGATGACGAGGAAGAGGAGGACATCAGCTGATATCATGCACACACCTTATTTACAAACATAAACACAAGAGACCGCCGCATCCGCGGCAGTCTCCCTTTACCGTATTTTTGTTTGTATACTTCTATTTGCACCTGATTCCGCGCCGTAAAATATTCTCTTTCAACCCGAGTTCGACAGTTAGAGTGTGTCATTAAGCATAAGCGATCCTAAGAATGACATCCGGGGCTGGGGACCAGACAAGGGATTAAGCGGTCTTTCGATGTTTTCGCCAGCATCCGCTCCGCACCCTGAAAACACCAGATCGGAGAGACTATGCCGCTAACTGTCAAACTCCGGTTGAATCTGACCTCGGCAGCATGGCCGGAATGTTATCATTTTTCTCTAATGGGGCAGCGTAAGCTCTCCCGAATATCAACTGTCAAATTTTCCCAATAACGAAATCAACTGTTGAACTCAGGGTCAAATTCTCTTCGGAAATAAACACGGATTATTTTCCAAAGGAACAAATCATAAAGCCTGACCTCGACAGTTGATTTCGTTATTGGGAAAATTTGACAGTTATCTCGAAATTTCGTCTTTCTGATTGTTTGACAGTTGAGTCCTTTGCAATCCAGTAGTTATCCCATGACCGGGAAACACCGCCGGGCGGCGATCTTTAACATGCATCTATACGCAATTCTTGTTTTTTTTTGCAGCGAATTCCGATACACCCTGACCGATAAGTTTCGGAAAGAACGGACAGCATTATAGGTCAGATAAAGAACTGTGCAAGGGCATTCCATAGGGCAGAGGGTCTGATTGCCATGTGCTGCCGGTAAGTGCTCAAGGAAAGACCGATACGTACGGATAGAGTGTGTGAGCATCTTCACTCCGGGCGCAGCCCGAAACTGTTTCCACACACTTCGTTAGAGAACCAAACTGAGGGAACGTATAAATGAGGGGAGAATGAACGCTCCGTCGTTCCTCATGATACTGACGGCCACACGATATGCATACAGGCGCGGCGATGGTGTTTTGGTCATTCCAATCGGCTGTCTCGGGCCGTGATGGGTGACTCCCTCCCTCCAACTCCCGACTCTGCGACAACAATGATCTTAGACTGCATTGCGCACATGCATCGGACAGACCTGAGAGATATTAACTGTATAATTGACGGCCGTTTTGAGAACTGGACGTTCCGTATTGACATTCCATAAAGAATCAGACATGATGCAGTCTGCATCCCCGACCTCAGCCTTATTCTGGCTCTGAACGATTGCCACAGAGGGTTTGAATTTTCTTCTCTCATTCACACTTATTGCTAGGTGAAAGTGGTATGCGAAACCGGGTTCACACAGCCGGACCTGAACGCCGAGACAGAATTCGTCATTTCCCGCCATGCGGCATCGGATGATTACAATGTGAATGGGCTTGGACGGTACACTTGAAGACGGCTCCCGCTACATTTGTGTGTGCCTCCTTTCAAGTCTAATTTTGTGTGGAAAAAATGTGATAAATGATAAATTATTCCCCAGAAAAAGTGTGATTCTTAATTAAATATTCGTCGAATAATTGCTATTATATACTAGACTGGACATCTGTTTTACATGCTCCGCAGGAAAATATCAGACGAACTGATGAAATGGAAAGCCAATCCCGGGAAACATCCTCTGCTGGTAACGGGGGCCAGACAGGTTGGAAAGACATACGCGATTGAGCATTTCGCCGAGAGTAATTACGAGCGCGTGATATACATGAACTTCGAGAAATCCCCGAGTCTCAAAGGCATTTTTGGCGGAGATCTCGATGCTGATGCTCTCATGCTCAGGATCACGGCCCGATTCAGCGATGCCAAGATTATCCCCGGCAAGACAGTTATTGTGCTGGATGAGATACAGAGTTGCCCGAATGCGAGGACAGCCATGAAATCACTGTCAGGCGACCTCAGATTCGATACCATTGCAACCGGATCCCTTCTTGGCCTCAATCAGAGCAAAGTCTCCCTGTACCCCACCGGCTACGAAGAATACATGGATATGCACACAATGGATTTCGAGGAGTTCCTGTGGGCAATCGGTACAGATTCGGATTTAATCTCTTCCGTACGCAACAAATTGAACTGCAAAGAACCCCTGGACCCGTTCATCACAGAGACTTTCGAAGAACATTATAGGACATACATGGCGGTAGGAGGAATGCCTGAAGCCGTGGACGATTTTGTTACAAACAGGGATTTCAGCAGAGTGAGGGCCATACAGAAGAAGATAATAAGGTCATACGAGGATGACATATCTAAGTACGCCGAAGGAATCGCTAAGGCAAGAGCAAGAGAGTGTCTGCACTCCGTTCCTGATCAGATAGGCCGCCGATTCCGCTACACCGACGTGAAAGGCGTGCACGGTGCCCGCAGGTCCATGTACGACGGCGGCATAGAGTGGCTGATCGGGGCAGGGGTGGTTTTCAAGAGCTACAAGGTCACGGACCTTTCCCCCCCGCTTACATACAGCCGCAGTATGAACTTATTCAAACTGTTCCTCCACGATGTTGGGTTGCTGGTAGCCATGATGGAGAGGGACACAGCTTCGATGCTCTTTGAAGGTAACTCGCTGGTAAACGGCGGCAAAGTCGCCGAGAACGTGACGGCATGCGAAATCGTAAGTAGGAATGTCGAGCCCATGTATTTCGGGGAAAAGGACCTTGAAGTAGATTTCGTCACGGTCATCGGAAAGGATGTAGCCGCAATCGAAGTCAAATCAGGTAACAATAAGATGTCCAAGTCTCTTGACTCAGTGATGTCGAGAAGTAACGCGCGCATCCGCGGGGTGAAACTGGAACATACGAACGTGAACATTGACGATAACGGAGTGGAACACTATCCTCTTTTTGCCGGCGCGTTCATATTTCCCGATGACTCCGGATACAAACTGTGATGCCGACGGATTGACGCATTGTTGTCTTCGGCATTCCTGAAATGACCAAGAATCGAAAAGTGCGGCATTCGATACTTCAGTATCAGACAAAAAGGAGCGAATGCCGCATGAGATACATCGGTTCAGACGTACATAAGAATAACACAGCCGCCTGCGTTATATCTGCAGGCGGAAAGGCCGTGAAGACCTTGGAAGTCCGCTCTTCACAGAGCGGACTTCAGGCCGTTCATGATCGCATTCTGAGTTCGACAGGTAATGTTTTGATGTGATGCGCAGGCAGAGATCTGGCAGAAGTGTCCTGAGCAGATTGTTTTATTTGTGACAAGAAAAGAATTCAAACTCAAGACGTTCACGTCAGATACAAACAGCAATAAATCATTACCGATCGGGACGACAGCTTTTGTCGGGAATATCTTAGGAAACTGGGGCTGGAGGATCATTTCAATAAATTGAAGCTGAAAGGAGAACCTCTTTTCCCATTGGTTTGTGCGATCATATCTTATCGGCTGACTGAAAACTATTCGACAGAGGGATGCGGCCGATGGTTATCATCGAAGGAAGTAAGGAACGAGTTAGGGATAAGAAAGGAAGTAAGTTCCCGGACACTCAGCAGAGCCGTTGAGACTGTCGGGAAGAGTATGCCGGAGATACTGTCTTTTGTAAGGAATAACTTGTTCCGGATGTATGATCCTGAACACACGGATGTGAATATCGATACAACATCTGTTTCGGTTTATTCGAAACAGACGGAACTGTTCCGTTTCGGGTATTCAAGGGATAAGAGACCGGATCTCAGACAGGTGAACGTCGGTATCGCAGAGCTTCGGGATCCTGTCAATATTCCGTTTCATATGACGGTCTCGGAAGGAAATTCCGCAGATCCTATTCAGTTCGTAAGGATGGTTAATGATATCATCGGTGAGCTGAAAGAGAATTCCATGTTCGTGTTCGATGCCGGAGGAGATACAAAGCAGGTTTTGGATATCGTTTCCGGGAAAGATATGAGATATGTTACAAGGAAGAAGATGAACGTTTCCGATGATAAACTGATATCAAAGTTCAGGAAAGAGAACGCCGTTGCCGAAGACCGGGAGGATAAGGTATACTGTCAGCGGAGGATATTCGAATCTTCCGGAAGAACGGTATACCTGTTCTTCCCGGAGAAGTTATACAAAGATAAGATGCAGGCCTTGGACGGAATGGCGTTAAAGTGTGTTCAGGATGCAAAGGAAACAATGAGAATGAAAGCAGACGGAACGCTGAGAGTATCCAAGACAGTCATCAGAAGAATAAGGAATCCTCTGATATCAATAAACGTCGGTATACAGGGAAGATTCTTTTCGGATGACAGAGAAGCGTTGGAGTACGTGCGCAAAGAGTTATCCAACGGAAGAGAAGGATTTTTTTAAACTAGAATGCAGCGAGAATCTGACACCTTCCGATGTTCTCGGTATCTATCGCAGAAGAGATACCGTCGAGAAGCTCATTGAGTCCCTTAAGAATCAAATCGATCTCAAACCTCTGAGGGTATGGTCGGATAATGCGGTTCATGGAACCCTCTTATTATGTTTCCTTGCCCAAACGATAGTATCCATGGCAAGATATGAAATCCCCGAAATCCGTTCCAAATCTGCAAAATTTATTATTGCTTCGTTACAGAATTTGACAGTTACTTACGCTTACGATAACAAACACTCTCTCAGACGTATCTATTCCAACTTCGAACCCCTCAA
>JAIRYF010000005.1 GCA_031267895.1 Candidatus Methanoplasma glyptotermitis | reverse complement strand
TGACCAAAACAATCGGCGCGTCCGAATGGAAATCCGTATACGCCGACTACTCGTTCAAGCAGTACAAGGTCACATTCTCATACACTCAGGGTATGACATGGATCGTTGACGGCGTGAACACCGATGTGTCACAGGCATGCTGAGTGACAATCAGCGGACGATGCGAAACGGATCAAGATCCGTGAACAAAAAATGATTCGGAGGCAGTACAGATTCCATGAGTCGGCGACAGAATTAGTGTTGCAGATGCGACGGAGAAATTTGCCTGGATAACAGCATAACCGCAGTAGCGTGCATTTTTTCCTCTGCTCCGCTGCGCACCGCATATCTGTTTTATTCAAATATTCTCTGATGCCTCTGACTAGACTCCATTGAGTCTGCATCTTGCACACTTGGATATCAGTGTTTATTTCGCGAAATCTGTATTATCCTAAAGAGGAATATTTTGCGGATCGAAATAGAGAGACCGCCGTACTCGCGGCGGTCTCTTGTGTTTATGTTCGCCAAGCGGGTCTGGGTTGCCGATTCTCCTTACTGTCTGTTCCTGCTGCGTCTGACGATCAGAACCGCTGCTATACATACAATGAACGCTCCGGCTATGAGAACAGGAACCCAATACGGTATACCGTCGGAGGAGTCTCCGCCGGAACCATTTCCTGAACTGTCATTCCCTGATCCGTTATCCGAACCATTTCCGCTGCTGTCTCCAGGATTTACATCGGGACCGCTTCTGATGTCCGCGGAGACGGTCACGGTTACACTCAGGTTAGAGTATATGTTCCGTATAACGTAAGATCCGTCGGATTGTTTAAGAAGGTCTGCCATTCCGCTTACGGCAGGAACCGCAGAGTATCCTTCGGGTGTCTGCACGGTGAACGAAAGGCTTCCTCCCCCTGTAACTCCTATAGGCGACGATGATACGGGAGAACCGTTAACGTATGCCGTACAGTCGGAACCGAAGCCGAATGACACATAGTATTCTGTCAGTCTTTCGGATGCCGTCACGGCCATATCCGTACGCACGCTTTCCGTAAGCGGGAGTACGGACACGGAGTCTGTCAGATAATATCCTATTTTGGATGCCGTAATAGTGCCGTATGTGCCGGCCGGTATACCGCTTATCATATAGCCTCCGTCTATGCCGGTAAGTGCCGAGTACGTTCCGGAATTCAATTCCAAAATCACCGTTGCGCCTGAGACAGGATTGCCGTCCGTGTCTTTGACGGTTCCGAACAAGGAGCATGCAACCAACTCCCAATCCGATGTGCCGCTGCATATGTATTCTGCGTCTTTGTAACTCAGTACTCTCCCTTCGGCTCCGGCTATGCCTCCCTTTCCGTCTTCGTTGTTAGGATCGTAATCCAATGAAACAATGTCGGGAAGGAACAGAGTTGTGACATTGACACCGTATCCAAGTTTCCAGTTCACATCATCATCCAAGCCGCTTCTGAAATACATATCTATTACTCCATTCGGGATCGTTTCTCCGCCACTGACAAGCCCTCCCGTTACTGTCACAGATGTCAGACTGGTACAAGAATCAAATACATAGTCGTCATAGTTGACAGAGAATGTCACTTTGTCCGGTATGACGATGGATGTCAGGCCGGAGCAATTTGAAAATGCCTGCTCCTTAATGGTTGTCACGCTGTCTGGTACGACGATGGATTCCAGGCTGGTGCAGTCCTGAAATGCACCGAGGCCGATGGTTATCACGCTGTCTGGTACGACGATGGATGTCAGGCTGATGCATCCGCTGAACGCACAGTCGCTGATGGATGTTATACCTTTCAGTATATTGACGGATATCAGGCTGGTACAGTCGAAGAATGCACCGGCACCTATAGTCACACTGCCGGGTATTGTCACGGATGTCACTGTGCAACTGTCAAATGCATAGTCTCCGATGGTTTCCACGCCGTCGAGTATCGTCTGTACTGCCATGTTTCCGAGGCCTGTACAGCCAATAAATGCACTGTAACCGATGGTTTTCACGCTACCCTGCATTGTTACGGATGTCAGGCTGGTGCACCAGCCGAATGCATAGTCTCCAATGGATGTCACGCCCGCCTCGATTACGATACTCTTTATGGCCGTGTGATAGTCTTCGTACCACGGTGCTCCGCCACCTGAGTAATTATCCATATCGCCGGTGCCGGATATCGTGAGAATGCCATCGTCCGTGAGAACCCAGGTCAGATTGTCTCCGCAGGTACCGCTGTCAATGATGCTGGCAGCATCTGATTCATTCGGTTCTATGTGTATTACAAAGAATGTTGCTGCGAGAAAGAGAGCGGCCGCGAACAGTATCGTTATATTCAGACGGCTGGGGAAATTATAATTCCCCCCCCCCCCTCGGCGATCCTACAAGAAGGGATTGTCCTTTTCAAAGATTTAGGGTTCATAAGTTTTACTCCTTGTTGTATAATATTGCCGTATCCCACGGCATGCAATATCGTACCCGCACACTTGAATATATAGTTGACCATCATGCCTTGATTATATTGGGTAAGTATTTACACAGTATCTGATGTTCCCAGGTGTTCCTCCGGCCCGGGTCCTTCTCGGGTCCGGCCTTATCTCGGATAGGTTTGTGCGGACAGCGGCATGCCGGCACGCGCGAAACGACCGTCCTGTGCAAACGGCCCCGTGCTCTTCTGTCACCCACATCTGCCTGAAAAGAGAGATCGGCACTGCCAAATTCAGAAGTATTATGTTCTCACACTGCAATGTTTGTACATGGGTATCAGGCTGGCATTGTGTCAATCCAAAGCCTCTGTGGGCGATGTCAGGACAAATCTTAACAGGATCATGAGCGTCATATCTCAGAACCGATCAGATGTCTATGTATTTCCGGAACTTTTCCTGACCGGCTACGGTGCGGATTATGCATCACTCGCCGATGATATTCAGTATGCCGCAGACAAGGTCAGAATCTGGTGCATAGAAAAGAACATCGCGGTTGCCGTCGGATCGCCGTCTTGGTACCAGGACGGGATGAGGAATTCTTTGCTGTTCATAACCCCGGACGGTGTGACAAAATACGACAAACTGTATCCTGCGAATTTCGGCGTCTACAGCGAAAAGGAGTTCATACCAGGCAACATGCCCAAAACGGCTGTCTTCGGAGGGATGAAATTCGGATTTTCAATATGTTACGATATCTTCTTCCCGGAAATCTGCAGGAACTGCGCTTTATCCGGCGCATACGTGAACCTCTGCATAGCGGCGTCGGCTGCCTCTTCCAAACCGTATTTTGACCGGATCCTGCCTGCCAGATCTCTTGAGAATGTCATGTATACCGTGTTCGTGAACAATGTCGGGAATTTTGAAGGCAGCAACGCATTTTTCGGACATTCCAGGCTTATCGGCCCCTTAGGTAGCACGATAACCGAACTCGGAGATGAAGAGGAGACGGTCTGCATTTACCTTGACCAGGATGTCATAGACAATGCCAGAAAAGAGAGAAAACACATGGACGATCTGAGAATCGATATCCGCTGGGTCCCGGACTGATCTTAACCGCACCTTTCCGCGATTCCGCCCGCCCAGTCCTTCGCCGAGAGAGCATGCTGATGCATGTACGATCCCATGGAATTCATGTTTATCAGTCCGTCCCGCATACCGTTCATCCCGATACCTCTTTCGATATCCAGCCCGAAAACGCAGCCGGGTGCCGTATCAACATCCGAATAATGGAAAGCGTGGCCTCGGACAGTCTCTCTGAATAGCACACAGTTTTTATTCGGCCTCGCCTCGATATACGCAGGGCCGTGTCTCTTGCCCACCATCCGGGCTTTTGCCCCGAATATGCCGGCTGCGTCACAGACCTTGCCGCCGCATTCGATCGAAGAACACATAGAAAGCATTCCGCCGCATTCGCCGATTATTACTTTGTTGTCGCAGCATGCGGTATTCAGACCCTGGAAGAAGTCTGTGTTTTCGGACAGCCTCTCTGTGTAAAGTTCCGGGTACCCTCCGCCAAGATAATAAATATCGGCATTCGGCAGAGGGTCGCCGTTCAGAGGGCTGAAGTATTCTACTCTGATTCCCGATGCCTCCAGGCATTCAATGTTCTCCCGATAATAGAAACAGAATGCATCATCCATAGGCACGGCTGCTTTGAGACCGGAATTCCTCCTTTTGTACGGACACCTTATGCTGTCCGAGACCGTATCGCGGCACATCCCGACCAGAGAATCAATATCCACATCATCTGTGAGAGATTCCATGCCGTCAAGCATCTGCCTGCTGCCTGATTCATCCGTGTTCAGGCCCAGATGTCTCTCCGGGATCTTATGTTCGGCGTTTCTTCTTACCATGCCGAGCACGGGTACGTCTGATCCTCTCATGGCATCCCGGAGTTTATTCTCATGCTGCGTACCGGATACATTATTCAGAATTACTCCTGCGATTTCTATATCCTTATCGTATGCCATGAATCCTTTGACCATCGCTGCGGCACTTCTTGTCAGCGATCTCGCGTTCACCACAAGCACTACCGGAAACCCCAGTATTTTCGCTATCTCTGCCGTTGACCCCGAGTCATCTTTTCCGGATGATCCCTCATAAAGTCCCCTGACTCCTTCGACAATGGATATGTCGGCATCTTTAGATCCGCAGAAGGCAACATTTTTTACGGTATCCCGGGACATCATGAACGAATCCAGGTTCCTCGAATGTCTTCCGGTTGCCGATTTATGATACATGGGGTCGATGAAGTCCGGGCCGACCTTGAATCCCTGCACCTTCGCTTTCCTGGAAAGTCTTCTCATCAGACCTACGGTTATCGAAGTCTTCCCGACACCGGAACCGGTGCCGGCTATCACTATCCCTTTCAACACTCATCCCTCAGAATCTCTCTTATAGTGTCTCCGGTTTCCGTCGGGACTATTCTTCGGACGTTCATCACCATCAAATGCGACGATATCTCTCCGACCGCATCGTAACCTTTCGAAAGATAATTGGAAAGCTGCCTAGGCTGATCGGTTATCAGTATCTGGTCTCTGTTTAGGTCCGGATACGCATGGGGTATACCGGCTATCACAACAAGATCTGGACCGAAAGATGAAACTTTTTTTCTCAGGTCCTCGCCTATGACGGCATACTCATCTAAACCTCCGGCTATATCGACTGAAATATTATTCTCATCCAACTCCGACAATATGTCCGAGGCATATCTCCTGACCCTCGGAAGTCCTTTATTCGGATCCAGATTCGCGATGAACTTTGTCTCTCCCCCAAGCTTGCCGCAGGCATAGTCTGCCGCCAGAAAAATATCCGAGAAACGGTACGCCAGCTCTTTCTTCGATACTTGGATGACTGCCAGTCTGCCCCCGTCTGACAGGCAGCCGATTATCCTTTTCGCCGCACCGAGTTTCGTAGGGCCATTAGACGGCGGGAGATAGGTCACGGATGCCATTCCTCTTTCTTTTTCCATCTTAGTGGCCATGGACAGAAGATGTTTCTGACGTTCCGCCTCACCGTGCGGTATTATGCCCGCGTCTTCAGAGGCCTCCACAGCTTTTATCGCTCCTGCCGTGTTGTCACCCATACAGCCGTGGCAATCGACCGCAATAACTTTGCAGTTCACGCCCGACCGTCCTATAGATGCCCGCATATCTTCTCCTATTATCATGCTGGAGCATGTGCCTATAACGGCAATCGTCCTCGGTCCGAATCTCTTTTCGGTTTCTCTGAGGACGCTTTCAAGTTTCTCCGACGCCCCGAATATCAGATCATTATCATCCATTGCAGTCGTCACTACCCTTATTCCGGCATCCTCTATCATTCTTGATGCCATGAATCCGCATCCCGACGGACCGTGTATAACCACAACATCGATGTCGATATCTCTGAGCATATACAGTGCGGCGATAATAGGATTCGGGCGCGGATGGATGTTCACTGATACCCCTCTTTTATCAGCCTCACTGTGATGTATCTGCCGGCGGACTGTTCGTTTCCGTCTCCGGCAAGACGGAATTCCGCGCCTTTCTCTTCTGTCATCCTCTTTATCCGTTCCGGGTCCGTCTTCTCACATATTTTCCGATCCGCCGGATCCAATATCATCAGTGTCTCGGTCAGAAGACCCATCCTGCCAAGCGTGTCCAGCATTTTGTTCACAGACATGTGCGATATTCCCGGATTCCTGTCTATTATCTCCCATCCCATGTCCGAATGTCTCAATTCTCCCCTTCCCGGAACTCCCTCAAATGTCTTCAGGCCATCGATCACCTGCTCTGTCGGTATGTCCATTTCGAAACACGCCTCGAGCACGGCCTCGATCGTCTCGATATACTGCAGATGAAGATATTTTCCCGGAAGTTCCAATTCATGCCGTCCGTTATACTCAATGGCAATCTGCAGCGGCTTTCCGATCTCAGGCTTTCCGATCACGCTGACCCTTCCGCCGTAACCGATCAGATCACCGCGGTATTTTGACCACAGGCCTATCTCCGACTCTGAAACAATGTTTTTTCCCTCGGAAAATACAGATGCCTTCGCATCTGAAGCTTTTCCCGTGCCGGCGGCTATTCCGTAGTCCTCCGCCAGGTTGGTCAGAATTGTCAGATCCGCCCTGCCGCTGCCTCCCAGAGAGACTTCGGCTATCACTGTGTCATAGCCGCCCGGAAGTCTGAGAAGGGAAGGGGGAGCTATGCTCATCTTCTTTTCGATTGTATGTTTTCCGCCGTTCCAGGGACCCTGCCCTCTGGAAGTATGAAGAAACACAGTTCTGCCGTCCAGTGCCAATATACCGGCCAAAAGGTAACAGCAGCTGGTCTTCCCCTTCACGCCGGTAACCTCTACTCTGGATCTTCCGTCCGAAAGTTCTCCGACAGCCTTGTGGAACGTTTTTCTTTCGCCGTACGTCACGCCGTTCAGGAATTTATCCGGACAGTGAACCGGCATAAGCAGAAGATCGTAATGGCCTGACGGAACGCTGCGGTGCACGGACGCTCCCATACGGTCCAGACAATCCATTGTATCTTGTTTCGCTATACCGTAGACATCGACGCAGTCCACAGCACATCCCTTTTTCAGATACTCTTCTGCGAGTATCTCTCCGCCGTGAACCATGTCCAGGATCAGGACATTCATGCCTGCTCCCTTCTCCTTATTTTCTCCGCTATTATGTCGGTCAGTCTGGGGTCGCTCCCTATAGGCTCTGCATATCTGACCGTGATGCTGCGTCCGTCCAGAACAAATGTGTCCTCTGACATTCCGTCCTCCAGACGGATCTTGCCGGGTATATCATGTTTCAGATGCGCGCCCAGAGATATGAAAAGAGGCAAAACAATTACCTCATCCGATCCGTTCGATACCAACTCATCAAAGACATCTTCCACACGGGGTTCATCGAACTCGTTGAACGCGCAATGAACATCAGCATATCCTTTTTCTCTGAGTTTCTCCGCCTGAAACGTCACCGTGTCTTTATTGTGGGGGAGTCTGGACCCATGGCCTACGACCATTATACTGCGTTTTCCCTTGCCGCCGCTCAGTTCGTCTATCCTCTCGGAAAGTATATCCGCCAGGGCCGGATCGTTTCCGAAGGGCTGTTCGTATTTTATTTCGATTTTCATGCCGTTGACATCGGCGCACCCTCCGCTGGCACCCGGTGGTATGCCCAGTTTGCCGGGGATGTCTCGGGTTATGTGAAGGCCCGATGCCACGAAAAACGGTACGGCCACTACATAATCGATTCCTTCCGATGCCATCTCACATAGGGCATCGTTAACGAGAGGATACGTTGTCTCGTTGAATCCTATGTAGATATTATCGAATCCTCTTTCCTCTAGTCTTCTCTTCTGCTCTTCCATTATCCATTTGTTGTAGCTGTATCTGGACCCGTGGCCTATTATCATTATCCCTTTTTTCACGAAAACACCTCATATTTCGGCGGCACTCGGAGACGAGCGGCGCACACTCTCTGACGGATCGGAGTCTTACACATTGCGCATTCCCCCTTCAGTATCCGAAGACAGTCTCAGGACCGCATCCGCCAGTCTGCCGTATTCCTTTGAGAGTTCCGAATCCGGATCTCCTTCGGCAACGGTTTTTCCGGCCGTCTCGCATCGCTGTACCGCCTTATCTCTTGGGACCCTTCGTATGACTTCCGTTCCCATCTCCGACGCGGCCCTGTCAACGGCAGTGTCCTCTCCCTCTGTACCTTTAGAGTTCTGGATTATTCCTCTCAGTTCCGCATAACCCACACCTCTGAGATCGGATACGGCCATGGCAATATTGCTGGCTGCATAAAGGGACATCATCTCTCCGGATGACACTATGAACACATCTTTGGCATATCCGTTCCTTATCGGCATAGCAAATCCACCGCATACGACATCTCCGAGAACATCGTATATCAGAACGTCCGGAGCTATCTTCTCGATTACTCCGTCTTTTTCCATCCGCTCAAAGGCGGCGATTATCCCCCTCCCCGCGCATCCCGTGCCCGGTCTGGGACCCCCGCACTCTGCGCAATAGCACCCTCCGGTCCCTCTGACGATCGCCTCTCCGGCGGATCTGCCGCGCTTCATCGCATCAAGGACCGTCGGCGGAGATCTGCCGCCAAGCAGCAGTTTAGTTGAATCCGCCTTAGGATCGCATCCTATCTGCATGACTCTGTACCCTTTATTCGACAGAGAAACCGTGAGATTGGACGCGATGGTGGACTTGCCAATGCCTCCTTTGCCGTAGAGTGCGATTCTTCGCATAATGTTGCATAATCTGTATCATATTTAGTAATATTTATTGTTTAATATCGTGTTACTACAACAAAAAATCCAAACGCGATCTGCCGTCATAACGGTTTGTTTGCAAATCGGCGGAACGGCCGTTTGACTCGTACCTATTTCAAACTTTTAGCATAACCCGTTTCAATAAACAAAACAACAGCACTCCCTCGCCGAACCGTATGCATAAGAATGATGCTTTTACAGTCCTCCGTAATACTCTGCATGTTCTGCAGCGATTTGCCAAAACGGAAGCCGACATTCAGAAAGGTATTAATTCAAGAATAAGTTTGTAGGCCCAGGCCGAGATAGTCTAGCCCGGTACGGCGCGAGCCTGGAAAGCTCGTGGGAACTTTCCCTCGGGAGTTCAAATCTCCCTCTCGGCGCTTGTCGCCTCTTACCCGAACCTCCCCGATACGTATCTTTCCGTGAGTTCGCTCTTCGGACTTTCGAATATGTCCCTGGTCTTACCGAACTCTTCCAGTCTGCCGAGATACATGAAACCGGTGTAATCGCTTATCCTCCCGGCCTGCTGCATATTATGTGTGACGGTGACAACGGTATAGTTCTCTTTGAGTTCCAAAGCAAGCTCTTCGATCTTAGCGGTCGCTATCGGGTCGAGTGCTGAAGTCGGTTCATCCATCAGTATGACCTCCGGCTCTATGGACAGTGCGCGTGCTATGCACAGCCTCTGCTGCTGCCCGCCTGAAAGAGATAACGCTGAGGCATTCAGTCTGTCCTTGACCTCTTCAAAAAGCGCGGCCCTCCTGAGAGACGATTCGACGATTTCATCCAATTCCTTCTGGTCCTTCACGCCGTGCAGTTTCGGTCCGTATGTTATGTTGTCTCTGACGGTCATCGGGAACGGGTTCGCTTTTTGGAAGATCATCCCCACTCTTTTTCTCAGTGCCAGAACATCGGTATCCGGTCTGCATATGTTATTCCCGTCGTACAGAACCGTTCCTGATATCTTTGTTCCGTCTATCAGATCATTCATCCTGTTGAACACCCGGATCAATGTGGATTTCCCGCATCCCGACGGTCCTATGATCGATGTTATGCTGTTCTTCTTTATGGGCATATTTATGTCAAACAATGTCTGTTTGTTTCCATACCACAGACTGAGATCATTTGTTTCAATTATATTCACAGTTCCTGTAATATTATCACCATCCTGTTTTTTTCCTGTATCTGTATCTGATAACCGATGCAGCCGCGAAGAGTACAATGACAATCATCATCAGCACCAGTGCGGTACCGTATTGGTTGGCCGTCGATCCCGGAACCTCCGATGCTAAATAATACAGATGATACGGGAGTGCCATTATGGGATCAAGCAATGAGAAAGAAGATGTTGTTCTGAATGCCACAGCCGCCGTAAACATTATGGGTGCTGTCTCGCCGATCGCTCTCCCGATACTCAGTATAAATCCGGTTATCACCCCGCCCATTGACGCCGGGAGCAGAACCTTCGATACAGTGTGCCATTTGCTTGCTCCCATGGCGGCGGATGCCTCCGTCAGATCCTTCGGGACTGCGGACACAGCCTCCTCCGTTGTCTTTATTATTGTGGGAAGGACCATAAGAGACAGAGTAATGCAGCCGCCTACCAGAGAGTAACCCCACCCGAACGCAATCACAAGAAGCGACATCCCGAACAGTCCGAATATGATCGACGGAGTTCCGTTAAGAGAGTCTATTGCCTGTCTGGCCAGCCTTATGAGTCTTGTGTCCCCCGCATACTGCGAGAGATAAATTCCGGAACACACACCGAGAGGGAACGATATCAGCGCAGTACCTGCGGCCAGTTCTATCGTCCCAATTACAGCGGGCCATATTCCCCCTGACAGACCGGAGTTCGACGGCGGACTGAATATGAACTCGGGGCTGATCGCAGGAAGACCGTTGACTGCTATCACTCCCAGGAATACGGCCAGTACAGCCAGAACGGCGGCAACGGTTATTCCGAGCATCAGATAGACTGTACTTTGAACACGGTTCGGGCCTATGGCCCGAGATATTCTCTTTGACACCGGCAATCCTGCTGCCGCCAACGCACCTATTGCAATTCCGCCGTATGTGCCTATAAAGAGAGAAGATATCATGAAGGCCGGCGCGAACACCAAAGCATAAACAGCTGCGGTCTTTGCCATTTCTTTGTGGCTCTCGGACAGCGGCGCGAAAAGTCTGCGTCTTCTTACATCTGCGGCTTTTTCCGTCCCCATCTTGATTTTCGTCCTGCGGACCATTCTGCGTGCAACCGTATTTACTAGGAGAACTATCACCATAAGTATAAGTGCCAGCATAAACAGCGCGGAGAAATGCAGACTGCCGTGGACGGCTTCCGGCATCTCCAGAGCTATCGAGGCTGTAAGCGTTCTCACCATGTCAAATATATTCCATAGCGGCTCGGGGATCAGTGCGGAATTGCCGGTCACCATCATGACCGCCATCGTTTCTCCCAGTGCTCTTCCTATACCGAGAATGACCGCGGCTGCGATACCTGATACCGCAGAACGGAGGACAACTTTCCTGGTCGTTTCCCACTTTGTGGCACCTAACGCCATAGACGCTTCTCTGTACGATCCGGGGACTGCTTCCAGGGAATCCTGCGACACAGATATGATTATCGGAAGTGCCATTATACCCAACAGCAGAGACCCTGCCAACCAGGATGTCCCATAATTGAGATGAGCCGGGAAAACATCCATCAGAAACGGCACCATCACAGCCAGGCCTATGAAACCGTAGACAACGCTGGGTATTCCCGCAAACAGTTCGCATGCGGGTTTAAGTATGTTCCTAACTCTGGGAGATGCAACATCATTTATGTATATCGCCATTCCGAGTCCGACAGGCAGGGCAAAGAGTATCGACCCTCCGGTGACCAAGAATGTCCCTACTATTAGCGAAGATGCTCCGTAGGCACCCGACCCCGGAGACCACGTTCCACCCGTCAGGAACTCCCATATCCCAATTTCCTTTACCGCATCCAGGCTGTTGTACGATATGAATATGATGATAAAAAATAATACGGCAACGGTGAACACGACCGCTGCCATCAGAATAAGTTTGGCTCTGTCCTCGATCCTGATACGGCTGATGAACCTTTTCGGATGGGAGCACACATCGATACCGCTTATGTCAGCGTTTTTCGGTATGTCTCCCGAGACAGAGACTGTATCTTCGGGCGTCATGATTCACCCGCATCAGGCCGTCGGACCTATCGGAACGAACCCCTCTTCTTCCACAATTGCCTGTCCCTGCTTCGATAGTATCCAGTTGAGGAAGAATGCCGTATTATCATCGGGGTCTCCCTTGGTGACAAGTATGAGATTTCTGGAAAGTTCGTATGTGCCGTCCAGAACGCTCTCGGGTGTCGCCTTCACACCGCCGACTGATACAGCAGACACCGATCCGCCTATCTCGGAAAGAGACCCCAGATTGACATACCCTATTGCGCCGCTCACGTTTTTGACCTGAGTGAGCATCGCTCCCGTGGATGCCTGCGTAGAGTATCTGTTAAATTTATCGGTATTGAACCCGGACACCGTAGCCATAAGCGTGTCTATGCAGTCTCTTGTTCCGGACCCTTCCTCCCTTATTATCGGGTTTATCGGCAGATTTGAGCCTCCTACCTGACTCCAGTTTGTATATTCCCCGGAATAAATCTTTGCCAGCTGTTCCAACGTCATATTGGTTATGCCTGCATTTTTGTCTGTCAGTATTACCACTCCGTCTCTGGCTATTACAACCGGAATCAGCCCGGTCTCCGAGGACTTCAGATCCCTGGACAGCATGCCTATATCTGCGGTGCCGTTCTGTGCCGATGATACTCCTGCTCCGGACCCGCCTCCGGTAACGTTTATGATCATGTTAGAGTGCTGTTCGAATTCTTCCTGAAACTCCACCATGAGCGGCTGCACAGTAGTTGATCCCGTGACAGTGATAGATACATTCTGATTATCATTACCCGTCCCGCTGAAGGCGGCATATGACCCCGCGATACATACTGCCGCCGTCACAAGGACTGCTATTAAGATTGTAGTCTTATTTTCCAAAGTTTTTCACCTCTGTAATGGAATATTTGTCCCATGAATATATACATGTTCGATGTAAAAAACTAATATGTGTGTAATTACACATAATATTGATAAATTACGAATATGAACAGATTATAATACTCAATCTGAAATACGGTCATTATGGACACCAGACGAGTACAGGTCACACAGGGAGACTCATACATGATAACTCTCCCGAAAGATTGGGCCGAATCAATGGGGCTTAAGAAAAATGACAGCGTAAACGTTGAAGTACAGTCTGGCGGGGATCTTCTTGTTTCTCCGGTGAAGAAGACCGAAACACCTAAAGACATAAAGAAGATCGACACTTCGAATGCCGAAAAAGAAGATTTCCTCTACAGACAGCTTATCGGAGCCTATATTTCCGGCCACAATATGATCGATGTTGTCTCCGACCGGGCACTCACAAATTCGGCTATAAGCATCGTGAACTCGTTCACACAGACTTCCATAGGCATGGAAATTGTCGAAGAAGACAGCAGCCGTATACTGATCAAAGATCTCATGGATCATACCGAGATAAAACCGAACAAGAGTCTGGAAAGGATGAGTGTTCTGGTCAGGAAGATGATCACAGATGTATTCGAATCCGCGTCCACCGGAGACAGCACATACATTCTGGACATGGAGAAAAGAGACGTGGAAATAGACAGAGTGCACTGGCTCATATCAAGACAGAGCAGCATCTATCAGAAAGAACCCTGGCTGTGCAAGAAAGCCGGGTCCGACATCTGCGAGCTTACCAAGCATCTGGCCGTGAGCAGGATACTCGAGAGAATCGGAGATCATACCGTACTGGTATCAAAGGCTCTGATAACGCTGACGAACGAAAGGAAAGCAGAGGCCATAGACAAGGGCATCAAAGAGATCGGAAAGGATATCCTGGAGCTGTACAACAAATCAATAAACGGTTGGCTGAAGACAGACATGAACCGCGCTGAAAATTGTATCGAGGAAGGCGAAAAGATGGTACATAAAGTGGAAAAAACCTTCAAGAAGATTGAAATAAATCTTGAAACGGCATCTTATGCCGGTATCATAGCCGGCAGTTCTAAACGCATAGCAGAATATTGCATAGATGTGTCGGAACTGACCATCAACTCCGCCATGGGCTGAGGCCGGCGGTGCCGTCTGCATGTGGATCAAACACTGCGGCGTGTAGTAATCCGGTTATATAGTAAGACATGATTATCTCAAACCGAACAAAACAAACCCAGCATGGTATTGAAATGATGATCAATGCACAACTCTACGTAAAGGACCTCCCGGGGCATCTTGTCGAGTCTTTGGAACCTATATCTCTTGTCAACGGCAACATAGTCGGCGTTGTACACGACCGGGAACAGATAGTGAACCAGAGAATATGCATTGATGTAACATTCGAGGTCAGGGGGAACCCGGAACTCGATCAACTGAAGGACATTTGGAAATCCAAGGATGTCCTGATCGCAAATATGGGTTCGGTCTACAAGACATACACGATGGAATATATGCTCGTCGGCGACTTCACGGCATCCTTCGTGGAGACACTGATAGATAAAGCTTCGAAAGCGATATCTCTGGAATCAGTCGATGTCAATTATTCATCCAGGAATGCAAAATCTGCCCGTACGGCGATGATATCCGCGGAACTGATGAGCGAAAGCGACCTGAAGAAATTTGATGCATTCCTCATGGAGGCATGCAAGGAAAGCAAGATTGTCTACATAAGGGGGCTCTGAAGTGAGGATATTAATATCCGGATTCGGAACCGTCGGACAGGGTTTCGCGGAAGTACTCATGAGAAGAAGGGACTTCTTCGTAGGCAGGTACGGGAAAGAGGTGAGCATAGTCTGCGTCATGGACTCCTCTACCTTCGCCAAAGACCGGGCGGGTATCCCGCCGGATGATCTCCTGGAGCGAAAGAGGACCACCGGAAAGGTAGGGACGGAGACCTACGCGGACTCGGTCGAAGTCATGGACTCGGTCGACTATGATCTTTTGGTTGAGGTCAGTCCAACAGACATAAAGACGGGCGGTGCCGGGCTGAAGAACATAAGGCATGCCCTCGAATCCGGAAAGGATGTTGTCACCGTGAATAAGGGTCCGCTTGCGCTGAATTTCTGTGAACTTGTGACACTGGCAAAAAAGAATGGATGCAAGTTCCGTTTCGAGGGTTCTGTGGGCGGTGCCATGCCCATAATCAACCTCTGCAGAGAATGCCTTGTCGGAGAGAACGTATCCTCCATACGCGGCATACTGAACGGTACCTGCAACTTCATACTCAGCAAAATGGACAACGGTCAGCCGTTCGAGCAGGCGCTCAAAGAAGCTCAGCAGATGGGGTATGCCGAGACCGATCCCACAAACGATGTGGAAGGATATGACAGTGCGTGCAAAGCGGTCATATTGGCCAACTCGATATTCGGAAGAAACGTAGCATTCTCCGACGTAAGTATAACGGGCATAACATCAATATCCGGCGAGGCAATCTCTCTGGCCGCCTCTCAGAACATGGTGATAAGGCTTATAGGAGAGGTCTCGGAAGACAGACTGGAAGTCTCGCCTCGCCTCATACCCAAAGGACATCCTCTGAGCATAAACGGTACACTCAACGTTGCGCAGATAGTTACGGACCTGGCAGGACCCATAACCGTTTCCGGAAGAGGAGCCGGCAGAACAGAGACGGCATCGGCTATACTCAGCGATCTTGTGTCCGTTATGGATGACAGAAAGGAGCGTGGAGACAGATGCCGGAACCCGTGATGATATACGACACGACGCTTAGGGACGGTTCCCAGAGCGAAGGAGTGTCGTTTTCCTCGGAAGACAAACTCGAAATTCTCAAAAAGCTTGACGAATTCGGCGTCGATTTCGTGGAGGGAGGGTGGCCCGGATCCAACCCCAGGGATGATGAGTTCTTCGAACTTGCCGGAAAAACGAAACTTGGGCACGCCAAGCTCACAGCATTCGGAAGCACAGGCAGGCACGGGACGCCTGCAGAGGACGATCCGAACCTCAGGAACCTTGCGTCCTGTCCCGCGGAGTGGTGCTGTATATTCGGCAAGACTTGGGACTTCCATGTGACGGACGCGCTGTGCGTGCCCTTGGAAGATAATCTGACCATGATCCGGGACAGTATCAGATTTCTAAGAAAATCCGGCAAGAGAGTCCTCTTCGATGCGGAACACTTCTTCGACGGATACAGATCAAACAGAGAATATGCACTTAAGTCTCTCTGTGCAGCCGTCGAAGGAGGTGCGGAGTGGCTGGTTCTGTGCGATACAAACGGCGGATCAATGACCGGAGACATAACACCTGCCGTCGAAGATGTCCTGCTGACATTCGGTGTTCCCGTCGGGATACATTGCCATAACGATTCGGACCTTGCCGTAGCAAACTCACTGGCAGCCGTTGAAAGCGGCGCAATGATGGTCCAGGGCACGATAAACGGTATAGGGGAAAGATGCGGCAACGCCAACCTGTGTTCGGTTATGGCAAATTTGAATCTCAAAATGGGATATGAACTCAGCGCGGCGGATCTGAGCCGACTCACGAAAGTCTCTGAATTCATTGCAGAAACAGCTAATTTGACATCTTCGCCCGGCATGCCATATGTGGGGGAGAAGGCGTTCGCCCACAAGGGAGGCATACATGTCTCCGCTGTAGCGAGAAATCCCAGAACATACGAGCACGTGAAACCGGAACTCGTCGGCAACAGACGCAGAGTGCTGATCTCAGATATGGCAGGAAGAGCCAGCATATCCGAGAAACTGAAGGATTTCGGCATTGATGTCGATTCCGAAGAGAGCAGAATTATAGTAGGGGAAATCAAAAAGCTCGAGGCCGAAGGCTATCAGTTCGAGGGTGCGGACGCAAGCTTTGAGCTTTTGGCAAGGAGATTGAAAGGAGAGTCGGAATGTCCGTTCAGAGTCACCGGATTCAGAGTATTCATAGACAATGCCGGAGACCGGATAAGTTCCGAAGCCAGCGTCAAGGTGATGGATCCTGACGGCAATGAGGAGCACACCGCGGCTAACGGCGACGGACCCGTGAACGCTTTGGACAATTCTCTGAGGAAAGCACTTTCAAAACTGTTCCCGGTAACCGGCCGGGTAAGACTCACCGATTACAAGGTCCGCGTGCTGGATGAAAAATCAGCCACGGCAGCATCGGTCAGGGTTCTGATAAGATCAACCGACGGAAAACAAAGCTGGACGACCATAGGGGTTTCTGCGAACGTCATAGAGGCCAGCCTGGATGCGCTGGTCGATTCGATGGAATACGCAATATACAAGAATAACGGGAAGGAAGACACAGAATGAACAGAGTAGTAGTGACGCTTGTCGGAAAAGACCATATCGGCATCATAGCGACAGTATGCAATTACTTCGCGGAAAACGACATAAACATACTGGACATCAAACAAACCACGGTCCGGGAATACATCAATATGATGATGATCGTGGATCTCGAGAAATGCAGCAGGCAGTTCTCCGACATAGTATGCGGACTGGAAGATGTCGGGAAAAAGGTCTGCTGCGTCATAAGGGTACAGCACGAGGAAATCTTTGATATGATGCACAGGATCTGAGGTGCCTGATATGGTGGAACTCAACGAAGTGTTCGAAACGAACACCATGATCTGCGACGAGAATCTTGATGTCAGGACGATAACGATGGGAATCAGTCTGCTGGACTGCTGCGACTCCGATCTCGACGCGCTATGCGGCAAAATATACCGAAAGATCACCCAATCAGCAGGGGACTTGGTCAGAGTCGGCGACGAAATAGGTTTGGACTTCGGGATACCTGTCATAAACAAGAGAGTGTCCGTAACGCCGATATCGATCGTGGGGTCATCGGCATGCAGAACCTGCGACGACTTCGTAAAGATCGCAGATACCCTGGAAGAAGCGGCCTGCAGTATCGGTGTCAACTTTATAGGGGGATTTTCCGCACTCGTCCAGAAAGGCATGACGGCAGCGGATCAGATGCTGATAAGATCCATGCCGAAAGCATTGTCAAGAACCGAGCGTGTGTGCGGTTCCGTAAGCCTTGCCTCGACCAAGACGGGAATAGACATGGATGCCGTCAAACTCATGGGTACGGTCATAAAAGAGACTGCAGAGGAGACCAAAGACAGAGACTCCGTCGGCTGCTCCAAACTGGTAGTGTTTTGCAACCCTTCGGATGACAACCCATTCATGGCAGGAGCATTCCACGGTGTAACCGAGACGGATCTGGTCATAAACGTGGGAGTGAGCGGCCCCGGTGTCGTGAAGACGGCCATATCGAAGGTCAGGGGAGAAAATTTCGAGGTCCTCTGCGAGACTATCAAGAAAACCGCATTCAAAGTAACAAGGGTCGGGCAGCTGGTCGCCAAGGAAGCTTCGAAGCGCCTTAATGTGCCATTCGGCATCGTAGACCTTTCACTGGCCCCCACCCCTGCCGTAGGCGACAGCATAGCCGACATAATACAGGAGATGGGTGTGGAATATATCGGCGCACCGGGGACAACGGCCGCCCTTGCCATACTTAACGATCAGGTGAAGAAGGGCGGTGTAATGGCATCGTCGTACGTAGGGGGGCTGAGCGGTGCATTCATACCCGTGTCCGAGGACAGATCTATGGCATACGCTGCGGAGATAGGCGCACTTACACTGGAGAAACTTGAAGCCATGACCTGCGTGTGTTCCGTCGGACTCGATATGATCCCGATACCGGGGGACACCGGTGCAGAAACGATATCCGGAATAATCGCGGATGAGATGGCAATCGGCATGATCAACCAAAAAACGACCGCTGTGAGAATAATACCCGTATGCGGAAAGAGGGCCGGAGACAGAGTGGAGTTCGGCGGTCTTCTGGGAAGTTCGCCGATCATGCCCGTAAGCAAATACGGATGCAAAGGCTTCATTGACCGCGGCGGCAGGATACCCGCGCCCATACACAGTTTCAAAAATTGAATTTTGTATAGTTCATGCCATAGGCAGTCGAACAAACGTTTCTCAAGGGAAGCCGAACAAAGCAGCCCGAAATATTTCCAAAACTTCAGAACTCTGAAGACAGTACATATACAGTAAGAAAAGAGAAGATTGCGTCAGACGCAGTTTGAAAGCATCAGCCAGTCACGCAAGGTGGGAGCAGAGGGATTTGAACCCCCGTCAGCGGGTTTCCACCACGGGGGGAGCTACCCCCCGCGAAATTATGAGTCATCGCTCCAGTTAATCATCAACTGTCAGCAAACTCTCCTAATCACGCTCGATAACTGGAGCCCGCCAGTCTGCCAGGTTAGCCTATACTCCCTTGGTATCCTGCCGGAATCACTTCTTGCGTAACTTCGCTGCTCTCTTTCTTCTTCTCATCTTCTTCTTGCGCCATTTCCAACGCTGATTTCCGCGTTTCTTCCAGGCGCGTGAGCTTCTCTTCATGATATTTCCCCTTCATGGATGTCTCACCGCCGCAACGGCACATCCTCTGGCGGGCCCGTCGGGACTTTCGGTCCCCTCGTCAGGAACTTTCGAACCCGAGGCGTCTGGCTTAGAAGGCCAGCGCTATATCCTGGCTAAGCCACGGGCCCCGCAAACCTCCATCGACTACTATCATTTAAAGCTTTACATAATCTCCTGTATCTGACCGCTGGTTATGAAATCATACAGAGACCCGTATCCGGAGAACATCAGCAGAGACTCAGCGATACAAATCAGAGCAAGTATCAGCAGGAAAGGCCACCAGTTAAGCAGCTTGCCGAACAGCTTGATTATGCTCTCGGCAAAATTCATTACCATATAAACGACGGCACCGACGATGAAGGCTACCACTATCCTGGGCCAGCCATCGGCCAGGATGCCAAGCTCGGTTTCGGCCAGCCCGCCCAAAAATATGTATGCCAGGACCATGACCATCAATGCCCCGATAGCGGCGAAGTGCACCTCGCGGAACGGCCGTATAACAAGCGTGAAACCTGTTATCGCAATAACCGCCAGAGCAAACGTACCCCATTCTGTATGTGATGAGACGGTCAGTACAACCATCAGTGAACCGAATACCGCTCCCAGAACCATGAGGCCCTTGTATGCCATTGACGATGCATTCCTGATATAGCTGCATACTATGAGCAGCGCAATCATTCCGCCGATCAAAAGTACAATCTCGGGAACATGAGCCGAAATGAAATCGGTTATTGATTCCGTATCCATGGGTTGTGATATTCATCGGACATTATAATATTGCCCGTGTTCGGCGGCAGTGCATCGCGGGACCGGACTGCCGAGAGGCGGTGCATTCATATCGATCCCAAATCCTCCAGTCTCAGATACTTTCCGCCGAGCATCCTGGCCAGGTTCAGTGCATGGTTTATCTTTCCCGGGATCAGACTGGAATCCACCACAATCCATTCCGTATTGCGGATGTTCATTGTCCCTGCCACCTTCTTTAGTTCTATTGATGCTTCCTTGCCCCGTATAACGGGATTTGTTGCCTCGCCGTCCGTTATGAGTATGACATAACAGCGTTCCTCGGGATTCTTCCGGATATAGTTCAAAAGATATTCCCTGATCATGAGGAGTGCCGGTCCGAGAGGAGTACCTCCCCCAGTCTCGGTACTGTCAAGTGTATCAAACACCCCCTCCATGGAGCGGGTGAATGGCACAGATATCTTGACCTCTCCTGATCTGAATGTCATCAGGGCAACTTTGTCTCTCTGGACATAACTGTCCATAAGCATGGCCTTGACACCGTTCTTTATATCGTTCATCATCCCGCTGTTCACCAAAGACCCGCTCACATCCACGGCAAACATGAATGAGCATGAGTCTCTTCTCACCCGTATCTTGTCTCTTATGTCCTGCGGTTCTATCGATATGCTTAGGCCTTTGCTGTCTCTGATCTTCTGATAAGGCGCGGCCGCCCTGACCGTGGCATCGAATGCCGGGTCGGAAGATCTGCCATCCGGCAGCTTGAAGCCGCGATACCTGCCCGATCGTTTTCTTGAGGTTATGCTGTTCCTTCTTCCGCTGCTTCCAGCTATCTTGTGCAGTCTGATCGATTCGATCTCATCCATGCTGTCAAGTCTGTTTCTTACGGCATCGGTTATATCGGATACCATGCCAAGGTCCTCGATTCCGCATCCATTGTATATTATTTCATCTTCGTCCCCTTCCGCAGCATCGTACTCGGCCCTTACGGTACTGACCATTTCGGGTTCCTGTTCCCTGTACTTTTCTTCTTCCCTTTCCTCTGTCTCCGGAAGCTCGGCCTTCTGAGTCGTTATGATTTTTTCCCTGGTCGCGTCTCTCCTGTGCAGCAGACACAGCACTGCCGCATCCATGATATCTTTGTCCGATATGCGGTCCCTTCCATCCAATGCGGCAAGTATCCTCGAGACCCTTGCCATGGATATATCTCCTCGGTGTCCCCTTGCGTTCAGGTTTATACAGATCTGAGATATTTTCGAGATGTCTTCCCTGGTTACAGGCACACAGTGCAGTTTCTCCCTCGCAGAGGCTACTCTCTTCAGAATTACTTCATCAGCCTCTGCAAATCTTTCCATAAAACCTTCGCTGTCCGCGTCGAACTCCATACTCATTTCGGCTATTTTGAATCTATCCGAAATTTTCCGGGCGGAATATGTCTGAACACATATATCGAAACTGTCCGCTATGCTATCGGGTATCGGCTGTTCCGCTGGGTCCATCGTTGCTATTATGGCCGTCTTGCAGCTGTATTCCGCTGATATTCCTTCCCTCTCTACAATTACTCTCTCTGATTCCACGCACTCCATTATGGAGTTCAGCATCTTTTGGTCAAAGAGATTGATATTATCTATGTACAGAATGTTTCCGTCAGCCCTTTGAAGAAGTCCGTCTTTTATCGATACCTTTCCGTACTTCACCGCATTCTCGATATCCATGCCGCCAAACAGCTGCTCGTCGGTAACGTTCGAGGGGACATTCACGATATTCTTACCGGGCAGCATGCTGACGAATGACCTTACGAGAAGGCTTTTGGCCGTCCCGGTCGGTCCCTTGATGAGCACTCCTGTCATACCGTCATCCGCAGCGGCACACTCCAATGCCCTTTTGACATCATCCATCCCCTTTATCGCGGAGAATGGAAAAAAGCCATTCAGTACTCCTGGAGACATTTCCTCAATTCTCCCATGTCAAACTTGGACTCCTCAAACGGTTTCCTCTTCATACGGTGGGTCAGGACCATAGGGGCGACCGTTGCTATGTCTTCTCTGTCAATTTCTTTTTTTCCCAACAGCGCGGCGTTTGCCCTGGCCGCCCGGATTATTGTTATGTCTGCCCTGTGGCCTTCCATCTCAAAGTAAAGGGATACGTTGGATGCAGTCGCTATCAGACTCTTACTGACTGCGGTGTTCCGCAGGTTGTTCCTTGCAATTACCAGTGTATCCTTTACCCTCTGAGTGTCTTCCGCATACTTCCCCGTGAAACCTTCCGGGTCCGCATCGAACTCCAATCTCCTGGATACTATCTCCGTCCTCACAGACAGGTCCTTCTCTCCGTGTATCTCCACACACAGACCGAATCTATCCAGCAGCTGGGGTCTCAGGTCCCCTTCCTCCGGATTCATCGATCCCACCAGGATAAACTTTGACGGGTGTTCGAATGATATTCCCTCTCTTTCGACATAATTCACGCCCATCGCTGCGGCATCCAGCAACAGGTCCACCATGTGGTCCTCCAGAAGATTGACCTCATCTACGTAGAGGAGATTGCCGTTAGCCTGCGCCAGCACCCCCGGTTCGAATTTCTTTTTCCCGGTTTTGAGCACATGCTCGATATCCAATGTCCCTGCTATTCTGTCCTCTGTCGCGCTCAAAGGAAGCTCGACCACACGCATCGGCGATCTGCTGCGTTCCGGTTCTTCTCCCGACATGATGGTTTCCAAGCAGCTCGGACACAGGCCTTTGCTCTGTTTGGGGTCACAATGATATATGCACCCTTTGACATGCTCTACTTCGGGAAGTACCTGAGCCAAAGACCTGACGGCAGTGGATTTGGCTGTCCCTTTCTCTCCTTTTATTAATACACCGCCGATGCCTGGATCTATTATATTCAGGAGCAGAGCCATCTTCATTTGCTCTTGGCCGACTATCGCAGTGAATGGAAACAACAACTTGTTATCTTTGAGCATCGGACGGCATATGATGTGATGTATTAATTAATTCTCTGAATTTACCACAACTGGTGCATGTACGGAGAAATTACCTCATACCGACCATATACTGGACACAGCACGGCTGATTCGATTCATATGCCGGCAAATCCTCCAAATAAATATCTCATGTATTGTATGGGCCACCAGTCGGTCCTGCATCTGCCAATTTCGGTATTTTCAGACACCTCTCAAATTCACTTAAGTATCGGCCGGCATGTAAGCGGTATCGGAGATCTGTATGACCTCGGACGATGATAATAAGCACATTTTGAGTTATATCCCATCACATAGGCTGACTGACACGGACTTTGATTGGTTTAGGAAGACGGACCGGTGCGAGACATGCCGAAACGAGACATACATGCATCCGAAATGTACGGAGTCTCGGAGAGGTACCGTACTCTGGATGTACGGTGATATGGGAACGATGATGATATCCGTTGACGATGGTACAGCTCCCTGGGAACTGACGGGCAGATGCTATCACGATGCCGACCCTGAGACCGGTGCAGACTGCATCTACCAGATTATGGAGTACATGACCGGGCCGCCCCACGGCTGTATGTTTCGGGTCAGAAAAATAGAAGGCCCCCGATCAGAGATACAAAATGACGCCATGCAGCAGATTCGGAAAACCGAGAATGTCTCTCTGGTCCATCCGAGTGACGAATATTGTCCGCAAATCTGTAAACTCTGCTGAATGTCCGAGTGAGAACACCGTTTAGTCTAACAAAGGGAAAGCCAGATCTACTTTGCATTCACCCTGCAGTGCCTGCTGATATTGACTGTGAAATGACCGCAGACGTAATGCGGCGGGACGGTCAAGACCTCTGAAATGCCACCGGAAAGAGTATTCCGGACACAACCTCTGACCAATACCCTAAGATAAGACCATAACCCTGACGGTGGCACTCCCCGCAGTCGGAACCGGCGTACCACAGCTCGAAAACCTGAGAGGTGGACAGGGCGAGATTTGAACTCGCGGCCTCTACCATGCCAAGGTAGCGATCTTCCAACTGATCTACCTGCCCATTTGTCCCTCTGAATGAGGAGCCATTATTAAAGGATTGGCTTATTTGAAACCACATTGTCTTATCAAGGAACTTCGTGAACGCTAGAGCCTGTGATGATATCCTTGATTATTAAACCTCCCAAGTAGACGAAGACAGGGATCTGAAGACCTATGCCGTGATGAGGTCTTCTGTTG